>CALXJZ010000051.1 GCA_944388745.1 uncultured Clostridia bacterium | reverse complement strand
TTTATTCCTGTACAACCAGCCGCTAGTCTTTGTGTTTCTGCTCTATTTATTGGTATATGTCTTTCTTCAAAATATTTTTTTACATATCCATATGCTGTTTTTTCAGCTACTGTACCTATTGTTCCTGCTTTAAAGGTTGTTCCTTTTCCAAATATTACTTCTGTATATTTATGTGCTTTTGCTTGATATTCTCCTGAGAAGTTTAGGTCTATATCTGGCTCTTTATCTCCATTAAATCCTAAGAAGGTCTCAAATGGGATATCCATTCCGTCTTTATCTAATTTATGACCACATTTTGGACATTCTTTATCTGGTAAGTCAAATCCATTTTTATATCCATAATCTGTGAAGTCTGAATATTTACAATTTGGACATCTATAATGTGGTGGAAGTGAATTTACTTCTGTAATACCTGTCATGTTTGCTACAAATGATGAACCAACTGAACCTCTTGAACCTACTATATATCCATCTTCATTTGATTTCCATACCAATTTTTGTGCAATTATATACATAACTGAGAATCCATTTTTTATAATAGAATCTAATTCTTTATCTAATCTTGTTTGCACTAACTCTGGTAATGGGTCTCCATATAATTCATGTGCCTTATTATATGCTATATCTTTGATTGTCTGTTCACAACCCGGAATGTGTGGTGGACATTTTTCAGGTGATATTGGACTTATTTGGTCACACATATCTGATATTTTATTTGTGTTTGTAACTACAACTTCATATGCTTTTTCCTTTCCCAAATAACTGAATTCTTCAAGCATTTCTTCTGTTGTTCTCAAATATAATGGTGCTTGATTATCTGCGTCATCATAGCCTTGTCCCGCTTCTAAGATACGTCTATATACTTCATCTTGTGGGTCCATAAAATGCACATCACATGTTGCAACTACTGGCTTATTTAGTTTCTCACCCAAAGCTACAATTTTTCTATTAATATCTCTTAATGCCTCTTCATCTTTTACAGTTTCATTTCTAATTAAGAATTGATTATTTCCTATTGGTTGTATTTCTAAATAATCATAAAATTCTGCTATCTCTTCAATTTCTTCATCAGTTTTACCAAGTTCAATAGCTTGATATAACTCTCCTGCTTCACATGCACTTCCTAAAATTAAACCTTCTCTATATTTCTTCAATATACTTTTTAAAATACGAGGTTTACGATAAAAATAGTGTAAATGTGAAATTGATATTAATTTATATAAATTTCGTAATCCTACATAATTTTTTGCTAAAATTATTGCATGATATGTCTTTAATTTTTTATATTCTTCTTTTTTTGCTTCTTCTGTTCTACTAACGAAGTCTATATCTTCTAACTTCTTTGCTCCACGTTTTTTTAACATATCAATCATTACTTTAAATACTTTAACTGTTGTATCAACATCATCTAAAGCTCTATGTGCTACTTCAACTTTTATACCTAAGTTTTCAGCAATCTTTCCTAACTTATACTTTTTGTAATCTGGAAATAAATCTTTTGCCAAACTTAATGTATCAAGATATGTATAATCAAACTCATATCCTAATGCCTTAGCATTTTGCTTTAAGAATCCAACATCAAATCCAGCATTATGTGCAACAATAACTGAATCTCCTAAAAATTCTAATAATTTTGGAAATACCTTATCTATTGTTTCTGCGTCTTTAACCATTTCATCAGTTATATTTGTAACCTCTGTAACTCTTTCTGGAATGTGCTTTTCTGGATTTACAAAACAGCTAAATTCGTCTATAACTTCTCCATCTTTAACCTTCATTACACCAATTTCAGTAATTTTTTCTGTTACTGCTGAAAATCCTGTTGTTTCTAAGTCTAGTACACAATATGTTGTGTCAATATCTTGTCCTTTAGGGTTGGTAACCACTGCATTCTTGTCTGGTGCTAGATATGCTTCAACTCCGTAAATAACCTTCATATCTGGGTTATCAAATCCTAGCATTTTGTGTGCTTCTGGAAATGCTTGTACTACACCATGGTCTGTTATTGCAATTGACTTCATTCCCCACTTCATAGCTCTTTTTATTAAATCTGTTGCTGAAGTCATTGCATCCATTTGACTCATTTGTGTGTGCATATGTAACTCCACTCTTTTTACTTCTGAGTTGTCTTGTCTTACTTCTTTTTTTAACCCTTCTGTTTCAACAATTGTATTTGCCATAACTGTTAATTCATTTGAAAAAGTATCCATTTGAGCAGTTCCTGCAATTTTTATTCCTTTTGCACTTTGTATTCTTTTCATTATTTTTTTTGCATTTTCTTTATTTAAAAATGCTTTACAAGTTATTGTACTTGTTCCATCATATAAGTCAAAACTAAATAGAGTTTTACCAGATTTTAAAGTTCTATCTTCTGTATAAATTACTTCTCCTTGAAGTGCAACTTTTCCATCATCTACACCTAAATCTTGAACCTTTACTAGCTCTTCTGTTATATTCATACTTTGACCTAATATTAATGGTGTATCTTCAAGTTCTTCTTCTGTTGGTAATTCTGGTATTTCATTATTCTCTGTTCCAATTATAGTATTTGCAATAACTGTAACATCTCCTGCATATGTATCTAGTCCTGCTTTTCCAATTAGTTTGATTGTTTTTGCATTTCCTATTTTTTCTACTATTTCTTTTCCTTCAGCTAAATCTTTTGAAAATGATTTACATGTCATTGTTCCTGTACCATCATATAGCTCACAAATAATCATACCTTTTCCAGATTTAGTTTCTCGAACATCACAAGTTACAATTCTTCCTTCTAAAGTAACTCTTCCATCATTTGCTGTAATATCTTTTATTTTTATGTGTTTTTCTTTTGCTTTAGATGGTTTTCCCATAATATATTCCTGTAGTTGCATCATTTCTGGATTTTCATATAGTTCACCTTCTGGTGAAATATATCCTCCCATTTCTTGCCCTTCTTGTGGGATATATCCTTCTTCATTTACTGGTGGCATATAATCACTATCTTGATATTCTATTTCATGTTCTTTTTGTTTTCTTAGTTCTTCGTTTTCTTTTTCAATATGAGCAATTAATTGTTCTTCTTCTCTTTTTCTTGCTTCTCTAATTTCTCTTATATCGTCTAAAGATAAATCTTCTTCTATATTTATCACATATTCTTTTCCAAATAGATTTTTTAAAACTTTTTGCAATTCTTTATCTGTCTTTTTTGCTTTTAAGAAGTCTGCTCCTTTTATGTGCATTTTGATATCTATTTCGTTTTCTACTACTTCTACATCACTTTTTAATAATAGCATTGGCTTCATTAAAGGATATTTGTGTGCCATGTATGCTATTATGTTTCTCCATTCTTCTTTTATTTCTTTTAGTTTTACTGCTTCATGGTATTTTATTATTGTATCTATTTGTTCGAATTGGAATCTTTCTTTTAGGAATTTTTCAAAATACCAGATTTCTTTTATTTCTATGTATTCATCGTAATACAAGGCTACTTGTAATTTGTTTTCTTTTTTTATTACATTTAGCCCCATTACACTTGCATATTTTATATTTGAATTTGCATTATAATCTGAAAATATTTCTCCTACTTTTTTTGTTTTTTCTGCCATCCTTTTTCTCTCCTTTAACAGTTCAAATTCTATCACAAATTTTTTTATTATTAAAGCGAACATGAGAAATTTTTTAATTTTATTTTGTAACACATTTTTCTAATTTTCATACTATGTATTATACAAAGGAAAACAAAACATATTGTTGTTTATCTACTTCGAAAGGAGGTCTAGACTATGCCAGAGAATAGAGGATGCGGTGGATTCGGATTTGGTGACGACTGTTGCTGGATTATAATCCTAATATTATTAATCTGCTGCTGTTGTGGTGGTAATAGAGGAGGATGTTGCTAATCCCCTCTATATTTAAAGGAGAAGTTATAATCTAAACTTCTCCCTTTCTATTTTCTTATTCCTTGAATCTTCTTCCCTTGCTATTACGTTTTACTCTTGATGCAAAAGCCTCGGCTTTGTCGTCTAAATCATCTCCATCATCAAATTTGTTATATGTTCTTGAATTACTATTTTCTTCTCTATCTGTCATGCTTTTAGAATATCCATCTAAAAATTTTGCCCTAACTCTTTCTCTCCTTGCTCTTTCTTCTTCATCATCTTGTAATGTAGACATTATCTTTTCATTTTCTTTTTCATAATCTTCTTTTTCATCTTCAAAATCGTCATTTGTATTATATTCATCATTTAAATTACTATCCTGATAATCATCTTCCTCTTCTTCTATGAATTTTCTTTTCTTTTTTAATGCTTTTGGTTTTTCTTCATAATCTTCATCATATTCATCAATATCATCATCATCTTTGTTCATACCATAGAATGGAACACCTGAATATTCTTCTGCAAATGCTCTATTTCTTCTACGTCTTATTATTACAAATACTATTATTGCAATTACTACAACTACCGCAATAACTGTTCCGATAATCATTCTTTGTCTTTGCTCTTGTTCTGCCTGTTCTCTTGCTAAGGCTTCTTCATCTACTAAACTTTTATTTACAGTTATTTGATATGTTGCAACATTATTTCCATCACTATCAGAAACTAAAATTGTAATTAAGTTTTCTCCTTCTTTCAAATCTTCATTTCCAACTATTTCTACTTGATATTCCTCATTAGTTGGATCTGCTTCAATTTGTAAAGATGTATCTTCTCCTATATATTTAGCAGTATATTCATATACATTTGTTTCAAATTTTGGTGAAAGTTCTATGTTTTGGATGCTTAAACTTGCAAGACCTTCACCTTCAATTATTTCTGTATTTTCTCCAGTATCTTCTGCAGTTTCTCTAGTGATTATTATAGTATATGTTTTTGTTGTTCCATCTTCTGCTGTTACTACAACATTTACAGTATTTTCTCCTTCTTGAAGATTTACAGTTCCTGTTCCACTTATTGTTGCACTACTATCTTGTGCTTCTGCATATACTTCAACACTTTCAGTGTCTGCTGGTACTGTTACAGAATAACTTGTTGTATTACTTCTAAATCCACTAAAATCATGTGGCCTTATTCCTAAATTAATTAAATTTGCATTACTTGACTCTGACTGACTTGATGATGTAGTCGTTCTTCTTGAATTTGATGAGCCCGAAGAACTTCCGCTATTACCATTTGATGTACTACCACCATTATTTCCCCCATTTGAAGTATCTGTCGAGTCTCCACTTGAATCACCATTTCCTGTTCCACTTCCTGTATTTTCATTGTCTGAACTAGTATTACCATCTCCTGGTGTTGTATTTGTATCTGATGGTGGTTCTGGAGTTGATGTATTTGTATCATCTCCTGTTACAGGTGGTGGTAAAGTATTCACTTCTGTTGCATTACTATTAAATATAAAACATCCTGATAACATTATAATCATTGTTATAACTGCTATTATATTTACTTTTATCTTGTAATTTCTATTCATAATTTCCTCCTATTACATCTTTTGATTATGGCATAATTTTATCATTTGCATAAGTTTTAGTCAACTAATTTTTTATAATAATTTTTTAACAATTTTCATCATTTTTATTAAATATATGATAAAATAATATCAAATAATGAAAAAAGGAGAAACAAAAATGGAACTACTTTCACCAGTTGGAAATTTTGAATGTTTAAAAGCTGCAGTCCAAAATGGAGCAGACAGTGTATACCTTGGAAGTGACTTATTTAGTGCAAGAGCATTTGCTAACAATTTTTCTGGTAAAAATCTAGAAAAAGCAATTGAATATGCAAAAATTAGAGGTGTAAAAACCTATCTTACATTAAACACATTAATAAAAGATAATGAAATTGAAAATGCATTTAAATTAGCCAAGCAGGCATATGAATATGGAATTGATGCAATACTTGTTCAAGATTTAGGCTTAGCAATGAAATTAATTAGAGAATTTCCAGACTTACCTATTCATGGAAGTACTCAAATGACAGTACACAATTTAAATGGTGCTTTAGAGCTTCAAGACCTTGGCTTTAAAAGAGTAGTTTTAGCAAGAGAACTTTCTATTAATGAAATAGACTATATTTGCAAAAACACTAAAATTGAAATTGAATGTTTTGCACATGGTGCTTTATGTATTTCATATTCTGGACAATGCCTATTTTCTAGTATGTTGGGTGGACGTTCTCGGAAATCGTGGAAAATGCGCTCAACCTTGTAGACTACCTTATGATTTATATGAAGATAATCATAAAATCAATAGTGGATATTTATTAAGCACACGTGATTTATGTGCTTTAGAATATATCCCTGCATTTATACAATCTGGAGTTAAATGCTTAAAAATTGAAGGAAGAATGAAATCTCCTGAATATGTTGCAACAGTAACTAGAATTTATAGAAAGTATATTGACCTTGCATTATCAAATAAGGAATATATTATTAATTCAAATGACCAAAAAGACTTACTTCAAGCATTTAATAGAGGTATGTCATCTTCTGGTCACTTAGATACAGAACCTAATAAAAATTTGGTTTTCAAAGAAAAGCCTAATAATATGGGATTGCCTTTAGGAAAAGTTCAAAATTATAACAAATCAAAAGGATTAATTACTGTTAAACTAAAAGAACCAATTGAAATTGGAGATACTATCGCCCTTGAAAATGAAAAAGGGACATATACTGTCTCTGAATTAATGGAAGATGGAAAAAATATAACTGAAACAAAAAAAGGCCAAACTGTTACACTTGGTAGAATGAAAGGAAATATAAATCTTAAAGATAATATTTATAAAATGTCATCTAAAAAACTTTCTAATATTGCAAAAGAAAGTTACAAGCATGAACTTAGAAAAATCTATCTAAATGGAAAAATCACAATTCAGAAGAACCAACCTATTTCTTTTGAAGTAACTGCCTTTAAACCAAATCAATTATATAAAGACTTACAAATCAGATATACAATAGATACTGTTCCATTAGATGCTAAGAACAGGCCTCTTACAAAAGAGCTTGTCGAACAACAATTAAGAAAAACTTCAAATACACCATATAAATTTAAAAATCTAGATATAGATTTAGGCGACAATTTATTTTTACCTAAATTAAGTACTTTAAATGAATTAAGAAGAAATGTCTTAGAACAAGTTGAAGCATATGCTATTGCAAAATGTCACAGAAATTTTGATACTTCAAAAAGTGAAAATAATTCTAAATCAAAAAAAGATTCTATATTAGAAAATATGCGAAATAACGTAAAAAATAATATAAAACTAACCAAATCACAAAATCCTAAAATATCTGTATTGTTAAACAAATTAAATACGGATTTCAACTACGAATCTTTAGCTTTAGCAGATAATGTATACATACCTTTAAAATATTTTACAAATAAGAAATATGATGCAACTTTGAAAAAAATTAGTAAATTATCTGACATATATATTTACATGCCTACTATTGTAAAAGGAAATTATAAAAATTTATTTTATGCAAATGCTAAATCAAGTGTTGAGAAATATGATATTAAAGGTTTTGTAATTTCTAATATCTGCAATATTAAATTATTACATGGATTATTTAAAGATTTAGATAAATATTTTAAATTAGTTACTAATTATACATTTAATGTTTTTAATTCTGAAACAGTATTAGAATTAAAAAAACTTGGAATTAGTACATTTACAATATCTCCTGAATTAGATAAAAAAACAATTCAAAGATTATGCGAGTATAGTTATCTAAATAAAGAATTAATTATATATGGAAGAACACCACTTGTAAATATGAATTACTGCTTACTTGGTGAAACAGATAAATGCTATCCTGAATGTAAAGCTAGATGTACTACTTCTCATACATATTACTTGAAAGACCGTTTAAATATGGAATTTCCAATAATGCCTGACAATATTCAAACAGTTACTACTTTATTTAACAGTAAAATTACTTCAATTTCTCCAAATAGCTTTAATGTTGATTCAGTTCGTATTGATATTTTGGATGAATCGAATGAACAAATTGATAACATTTTGAAAATTGTGAAAGATAAAAAACGTTTTGAAGGCAAAGATTTTACTAGTGGAAATCTAAATCGAGAAATTTAATTATGTGGTCAGTTTGGGGACAGGTTCGGACTGACCACTTTTGGATAGTTTGGGGACGCCACTTTTTCCAAAACACATTAAAACAGGGATTTTTAGGACCGTCCCCTAATCCCTGTTTCTACTACTTAATTCAATTATCAAATCCATGTTATCATCTTTTGCAGCCTTATTTTTTCTAATTGCTCCACATTTTTTACACTTAAAAATAATAACATAACCTTTCTTAGAATTTATTTCTAATCCTATTGGTTCTAAATCTCCATGACATTCTTCTTGCCTATCTCCTGGATTTTTATCCACATGTTTTGAGTGTAAACAATATGGGCAATGATTTCTACAAGAATAACCCAATTTAGGCACTTTTTTTCCACAATTATCACATATAAATTCTTCATCAATTTCCGTAAAATTTCTCGAATTCATTTTTATTAATTTTCCTTTCTTAAGTTACAAATTTAAATATCAATCCCAAGAAGTAGCGTCCCCAAACTATCCAAAAGTGGTCAGTCCGAACCTGTCCCCAAACTGACCATTAGCCATCATTAATACTTAAAGTTGCCTCCTCCAATAAATTCTTTCAATAGTGAGTTTGTTGGCACATATTCTTCTGGTATTTCTTTAAAATATTTTAACATATCTATCATTCTTCTTGCTTCTGCATATTCTCTTTCTTCTTTTGTTATTTCTTCTAGCAATGGCATTGCAATTCCCTTTAACACATTTAATTCGTAGATTAATGATGTATTAAATATGCTGTTTGCTTCTTCTTGGAATGGGAAGATATTTTTTTCTTCTCCATTATTTACCATATTCCAATTAGCTATTGTGTGTTTTGCGCTATATCCTCTAAATTTATGGTCTCTTACTATTCTTCTGACTAATCTTGTATCTGTTGTTGATATTCTGTTATATCTATCCATATTTAATACTGTTAATGCACTTATATATATTTTATATTTCTGTTCTTTTGAAATTTTACTTGTTAATTTATCATTTAAACAATGAATTCCCTCTATAACTAAAACATCTTCTCTACCTAATTTTAATTTCTTTCCTTTATATCTTTTTGTTCCTTCATGAAAGTCAAATTCAGGCATTTCCACTTCTTCTCCATTAAGAAGTTTTGCTAAATGGTCATTAAATAAATTCATATCAATTGCTTCTATACATTCAAAATCATAATTTCCATTTTCATCTTTTGGTGTATCTTTTCTTTCTACAAAATAATTATCTACTGATATTGTTACTGGTCTTAATTTGTTAATTCTTAGTTGCAATCCCAATCTTTGTGCAAAAGTTGTTTTTCCAGATGATGATGGTCCTGCAATTAGTATCATTTTTACTTCTCTATTTTTTGCTATTTCATCTGCTATATTTGCTATTTTCTTTTCATGTAATGCTTCATCTAACATTATTAAGTCTTTTATTCTATCTTCTTCTATTGCTTTATTTATTTTATATACTCTATCCATATCTAAGATTCTGTGTATATCTTCATATTCACCTAATGCCCATGCCAATTTTTTTGTTTGGATTAATTTTGGTAGTTGTAATGGTTTGTCTGAACTTGGATATCTCATTAATAGTCCATTTTCATATTTTACTATTTCAAATATTTTTGCAATTCCTGTTCTATTTGCTATTGTTCCATAGCAATAGTTATAATATCCATCACATTCATACATATATATCTTTTCATTACCTTCTAAGTCTAATTGTAACCTTCCTTTTGATGTATCATAGTTTTTATAAAATTCTGTTGCTTCTTCACGGTTCATTACTATTTGTTTAATTGGTAAGTCTTCTCTTACTATTTTTCTCATTTCTTCAGTTAAATTATGTGCCATTTCTTCAGTTACTTCTAAGTTTTCCACATCACAAAACATTGAATTTGTTAATTGATAATCTACATTCATTTTATTATTTGGATATAATTTTTCAAATGCTTTTGCCAATATATATACCATTGTTCTTCTATATATTTTGCTTCCTTCTTTTGATGAAATATCTATTAATTCTACTTTCCCATCTTCATGTATTTCATAGTTTAGATTTTCATATTCATTGTTAAATATTGCTCCAACTACTGAATATTCACTTGCCTTGATTTCTTCTTCCAATACTTCCTGTATTGTTTTTCCTTCTTTCACTTCAATTTCTTTATCTTTATATTGTATCTTCATAATTATTCATCCTTTCTGTTTTTATCTTTCATTATTTGTAACTCAAGAACTCCTTTAAGTTTTACTTTAATATTTTATATTAAAACTACCTATAAGTCAAATTATTTTCCAATTAATTACATTGTAGTATTAAAAATTTTTTTAAATAATTAAGCTACAGTTATATTTTTAAATTAAATGGATATACTTTAAATAAATATAAATTTTAATTACTTATCTATTCGGTAGTGTAAAGTAGTCTATGAAAAAATAGAATATGAAAACATTATCCAAAAAATGTAAAATAGTACATTGAAAAG
>CALXJZ010000050.1 GCA_944388745.1 uncultured Clostridia bacterium | reverse complement strand
AAGAAATGCCACTTGATGCAACTGATAGAATTGCTTTATATACTACAAAATTATCACAAAAATATAATGTGTTAGGTTTAGTAATGACAATTGATAAAGATGAAAATTGTAAAATTATTGATGCTATATATCAAAAAAATAAAGATACTTATTATACTCAATTACATTTGCCTAGAACAGTATTAACTGCTGGTGAGTATATTGATATAATGAGTAGATTGTAAGAATTATTATATTTAAGGAGTATGTTATGAAAGCAGAATTAATCGAATCAAAAATAAGCAGACAAAATATTTTAAACAATGAATATGCAATAAACGAAATACAAAAGACTTTTGAATTTAATCATATAGAATTTGAGGGAAAACTACGATTATTAAAAGAAGAAGTTGCGTCTTTTTTCGAAATAGATATTAGAACAGTAGAGAGATATATTGAAAAGTATAACAATGAATTGATTGAAAATGGTTATGAAATTTTAAGAGGGCAACGATTAAAAGATTTTATTGAATTATATAATAGCCATGGTACCGACATCGATGTCGGTACCATCCCTAAAAGAACATCAGTTTTAGGAGTTTTTGATTTTAAATCTTTTTTAAATCTAGCAATGTTATTAACAGATAGTGAAAATGCAAAAGTTGTTAGACAAATAATTTTAGATATAACTATAGATACTTTAAATAAAAAAGTAGGTGGGTCTACAAAATATATTAACCAAAGAGATGAAGATTTTTTAGATTCTTGGTTTAATTCCGATCTATGTAGAAAAGAATTTACTAATGCTCTAAAGAATTATGTTGAAGGTGGAAAATCAAAATATGGCATATATACAAATAAAATTTATACAAGTATTTTCAAAGAGAAAGCGGATGAATATAGAGAAATATTAAAATTATCTGAAAAAGATAAGATAAGAGACACTATGTATTCAGAAGTTCTTGACATAATTTCTTCCTTTGAAATAGGTTTAGCTGAAGAAATTGAGAAAAAGTTTAATGCAAAAGGGTCAAGAATTTCTTTTATTGAATTAAATAAGATATTTGAAGAATTTGCAAATCAAAAAGCTCTGAAACCTTTTATAAAAAAAGCTAGAAATAAAATGGCTAGTAGAGATTATGAGTTTAGAGATGCCTTACATATAAAACTTCAAGATTATATTACTCCTGTGTCTACTGAAGATTATGAAAGATTTTTGGGCGAAAAAAGTAAAGAATTATTAGCAAGATTAGAAGAAAATAAAGAAGTATTAAAAAGACTAAAAGATATGGAGGAGTAAAATGTATATATATCCATCAATAGATCAAGTACCAGAAATTTATAAAAATACGATGATTGTAAGCGAAGATTCTTCTGAAATTATTTGGAATATTGGACAAATAAATAGTATATATGAACATATTAAAAATGATGATTATTATCCAACATTTATAGATAAACTTACTCATCTATTTTTTGGAGTTTGCCAGTTTCATTGTTTTGAAAATGGTAATAAAAGAATGGCAATAGTTTTATCTGTGGATTTCTTATTATTAAATGGATATTTTATGTTTATAAATGATTTCATGAAAGAATCTGAAAATATAAGTATTCATGTTGCGGCAGGTCACATTTCAAAAGATTTATTAAAAGAAATATTAACTGCTATTCTAAATAGGACATTTGAAACAGATGAAAATTTAAAATTAAAATATTTGAATGCAATTAATACAAAAGATATCCTATATGCAAACGTATAATAGGCTAACTGCATTCAATCTACATTCAAAAAATGGAGAAGTGCTAGAAAATAGGTAATTTTCAAACGCAAATTCTCCTCGCCTCGACCAATAATTAAATCCTTATATCTTACTAATATCAGTAGATACAAGGATTTTTATTTTTTTATTGTAACTAATCCATCAAAATAATCTAATACACTATTAATAACATCTTTTATTGGTATTTCTAACCAGTTGTTATTTGCTGTATTAATTCTTAATTGAAATCTACTATTATTTAATATGTTTGTTAATCTTCTATTTATATCTTCCAATGACTTTTCTCGCATATTCTCGTCTTGAAAAATCAATATATATATGTACCTAAATAGCTTGTCCTTATTTAAATTTTCATTATTAATTAAATAATAAAAATCAAAAATATCTTTAAATCTAGTAGAAGTAATACCAAACTTTAATAATGACTTTAGTTTTTCAACCATTATTTGTTCTTTTGAGTTTATGAGTAAGCTAACACTTTCATCTATTATGTTAAAATCAAAGTAATATTCATCTTGCTTAATATCAAAGTATTTATGTATTCCTATATCTAGCTTAGAACTTATTGAATAATGATTCTTATCAGTAAGTGTTATATACACTCTTTTACCATCATAATCTTGATGATGTAAAGGCTCAATTTTCCCTGCAATTTTTATCTTAATACCATCATCGGTATTATTTAATTCTTTTATAAAGTTGCGAATTGATTTATCTTCTAAAGAATATTTTATAAAATCAATATCCATATCTCTAGTTGCACGACGCATATCTTTAGATATATTATGCATTACAACTCCGCCTTTTACAGTTATGTTCTTACTATATTTACTTTTCCAAATTTTAAGCAAAACAATATCTTGTGCTACTTTGGGAATAGCATCTTCTTCAGAATAACCTACTTCTACATATTTATTTACTAATTCATAAATATCCATTAAAACACCTCATCTTGTATTATTTCAAAAATCTTATCACCGTTTACAAAATATTGTAAATATTCTTCTATCTTTTGTGTATCTAATGAATTTACTAGTTTCCTGTAATTAGATATTATTTCTTTATATACATCATAAGCTATTTTATTTTTGTTTTTAGCCAAGTCAATGAGCATTCTTTCCTTATCATAGATATTTATTAATATTTCTTCATATTTAATTTGAGTCTTTCCTAAATTATATAACTCGTTTTTCATACGAATTTGTTTTATTTTATTAGAATATATCATTCTGTTGTTCCTATCTGTAGCTAAATATATTTTACTTGGAATTACATCTGTCAAATTATGATAATAATAAGCAGAATAAGAAGTAAATACTCCATAAGGATATTTCTTCATTATAATTGCTAAATAATGTACATTTAGTGCATCAGAATATATTCCTTTTTCTATTTTATATATTTCTTTATTTTCTAGTGCTTTTCTAATCTGATAAGTGCTTTTATACTTATTTTTTATTTCATTATAGCTAAACAACATATTTTTTACCTCCAAAAGTATTTTAACCCAATTCGCTCCATAAGTCAATACTTATGGAGTGGATTAGATTAATTTTATATGATTTTACCATTACGTTGAAATTACATCACATTTTGAGTGTGGCAATCAATTATCTATAAAAATTTAGAAAATAATTAATATTTGTGTTACTGCATTAAAGTTATCTAAACATTTTCTTAATTGAGTTAGTGCTTTTATTGGCATTTCCATATTTAATGTTACAAATTTTTCTGCAATCTCGTTATAAATTTCTTCATAAGAGAATTTAGCTTTTTGAGATTTTTTTTTTAGTATTCTCATTAAATTTAGAACTAACTAATTAAAATTTCATCTTTTACGTTTATCATCATCTCCATAAAAAAACAAATCATCATCCAAAAAACCATTAGAAACCTTATAATAAAAATTCAAACACCTAGCCATATAATCAGGCTCAACATTAAAATAAGAGGCAATGTGACTTGCAGACTTCAAACCAGACTCTATAAGAAACTTAATTTTCTTATAAGGAAAAAACTTAAGCCAAGCAATCACATCAGCCTTATACTCCATATTTTCAATCAAATCAAAAGAAGAATTTTCCCTATAATACGAATCAGAAAAATAATGACCTAATTCTTGAATAATAACAGTAATTTCAGATGCTTCACAATCAATTTGAGTATCATCAACAATAATTGCAGTAATACCTTTAAAACATGCAATAGCACCACGAGTAGAAACTAATTTATGATTGATATAATAAATTCCCTCTTCATCCAAAATCTCATATAAATCATTTATCTTCATCTGTATTATTCTGTTCTTCCAAATGTTGTTTTAACAACAAGCCTTTCATAATATTTTTCAAAGTTTCCCTATTTTCTTCATTCAAACCTTTAATTCCATTAGAAAAAGCAATATCCAAATCATCCAAGTCAGGAATTGAACGAACATCAGAAACCCCTAACAAATAGTCTATATTACAATCAAAGATACGTGACAATTTCAATAAAATTTCCATGCTAGGCTTTCTCAATTCATTTTCATATAAACCAATAATACTTTTAGAACAATTTAGTTTACTTGCCAAATCCTGCTGAGTAAAACCAAATTCTTTACGCAATTGTTTAATCCTATTCATAAAAACCAATCTCCTTGTCAGTCATTATAGCATAAACCTAATATAGTTTACAACAAATTTTTTACAAAAGTCAACTAAAAGTATACAAAAAATGCAAAAAATATATTGACGGTCTACTAAAAGTAGATATATAATGATAAAAAAGGAAACCAAAGAATAATTGAATTCAATATTGAATTCATAGAAGGAGGAAATATGTTTGCAAATTTTTTTAAACAAAATAAAAAATTAGAAAAAGAAAAAAACAATTTACTTAAAGAAAATCAAAAGTTAAGAAAGATGAATTGGAATAATAATTTAAAAATAACAAAAGTAAAAATTTTAGCAACAAAAACAATAAAAAAACTTGATGAAATACAAAATATAGATAGAAAAGGAATTAGAGAAGAAAGTAAGAGAAAAGAAAGAAATGTGTTAATTTGTGACTTGAAAGAAAATTATTCAGAAATAATTAAACAGTTGACAGATATTAAAGTGATTCAATAAATATAAATTATAGACAACATTAAATTTGCAAAAGAAAGGTTATAAAATTGAAAAAACATAATTTAAAAAAGATAAAAGGAATTAGAAAAAGACTTGATACGGTCGTTATAAAATATGGGTTATATTCAATTGAAACAAGAAAAATAAGTGATGAAATTGATATAAAAATAAACGAATATTATAAAAGTATTGAACAAGTAAAATATCCGAAAAATAGTAATATGAATGAATACAAGGAAAAGTCTTATCAAAAGATAAAAGAAATAGTATTAAATACTAAAAAGTTCCCAACAGTCAAACAATGGGACAAAATTGCAAAAGAAGAAGGATTCCTATCACACATATCTTTAGAATACATGATGAAAACTAATTGGAATAACTTGAGAGTAAAAACCTTAAGAGAACTAAATATTGAAATTTAAATGTCGAAAGCAAGATTAAAATCCTTGACAATTTCTGTAAATTCTATAAAATATAAAAAGAAAAATAGGAAACAGATAGAAAAGAAGGTATTTTATTCATGAAAGCTTCAAAAAAGAAAGATTTATTAAAAAATTTTTTAGAAAAAAGAATAGAAGAAAACAAAAATTTATTTTCACAAGAAGAATTAGAAATAATAAAACAAAATCCCAATCTAATTAAAAAAATATATATTTTAGGAATTAAAGACACAAATAATACCATAAATGGCTAATAAGTAACAAAAAAGAACTAGATTACTTGCTTAAGGAGAAATCTAGTTCAATAAACAAAAAATAAACATATAAATATATGATTTATTGAGTTGATTTTAGCAAAAAAAACTTGACAAGTCAATAAAAATGCGAATAAATTATAAAAAAACTAGAAAAAATAAAAAAGAAGTGATATACTTGCATTATAAGAAGGAGGATAAAATATGGGAGAAGAATTAAAAAATAAATTATTTAATGTAAAAAAAGACGGTTGGGAAGAAGCAGATGAAGCAGAAAGAAAAGAAATATTTGATATATCAGAAAAATATATGGAATTCCTAAATCAAGCAAAAACAGAAAGAGAATTTATAAAAAAAGCAAGAGAATTAGCAGATAAAAATGGATACAAAGATATAATGGAATTTGAAACACTAAAACCAGGAGACAAAATCTATTTTGTAAACAGAGAAAAAAGTATGTACTTAGCAATAATAGGAGAAGAAAGCATCGAAAATGGAATGCATATAATAGGTTCACATGTAGATTCACCAAGATTAGACCTAAAACCAAACCCATTATATGAAGACACAGGTCTTGCATATTTCAAAACTCACTATTATGGAGGAATAAAAAAATATCAATGGACAACAATTCCACTTAGCATACATGGAGTTATAGTAAAGAAAAACGGAGAAAAAATCGAACTAAACATAGGAGAAGATGAAAAAGATCCAATCTTTACAATAACAGACCTTTTACCACACTTAGCACAAGAACAAATGGAAAAGAAACTAAAAAACGGAATTAATGGAGAAGATTTAAACCTACTAATAGGTAGTATTCCATATAAAGACGAAAAAATAACAGAAAAAGTAAAACTAAATATTTTAGATTTATTAAACAAAAAATATGGAATCACTGAAGCAGATTTAAACAGTGCTGAAATTGAATTAGTGCCAGCATTTAAAGCAAGAAGCCTTGGATTAGATGAAAGCATGGTTGCAGCATATGGTCAAGATGATAAAGTATGTGCATATACATCACTTGCAGCAATGATGAATTTAAAAAATGTAAAAAGTACAGCAGTATGTATATTATCAGATAAAGAAGAAATAGGAAGTATGGGAAACACAGGAATGGAATCACATATGTTTGATTTCTTTGTATCTGAAATGTTAAATAAATTAGGTATAAACAGACCAAACCTATTAGATAAAGTATTTTGTTTCTCAAAAATGCTATCATCTGACGTTGATGCAGGATTTGACCCAATTTATGCATCTGTTTCAGATAAAACAAATGCAGGATTCATAGGAAAAGGAATAGCAATAGTAAAATATACAGGAGCAAGAGGAAAATCAGGAGCTTCTGATGCAAATGCTGAATATGTTGCATGGATAAGAAATGTACTAGATAATAATGATATAAAATATCAATTAACTGAGCTTGGAAAAGTTGATATTGGCGGAGGAGGCACAATAGCCTATATCCTAGCTAATAAAGGAACAGATGTTATAGATTGCGGAGTTCCAGTATTATCAATGCATGCACCATATGAAGTAACCAGCAAATATGATATTTATTCAGCATTAAAAACATATGAAGCATTCTGGAAAGAATAATAAATAAGTAAGTAAAAGTAGATGATTTTATATAAAAGTTATCTACTTTTATTTTCATATAAGATTTTTGATATAATATGAAATAAAATGACAATTAAAATCAAAAAAGCTTGAAAAATTAATATCTCTGTGGTAATATTAAGTGTATCACTGACGACGATAAATAAAATATTAGGTATTATAAAATAAAAAGGACTGAAATGTATGATAAAAAATGAAAAATATATAAAAATATTAAAAAATATGGTTGCGTGTGTAAGCCATGGAGATTATAGCTCAGTAAAAGAATTATCAAGCTTAGAATTAGAAAAAATGAAAAAAAGAGAAGAAGAAGCTAAAAAGCAAATTAAACAAATTAAAATAAATAAGAACTTAAAAAATAACAAAAAAATACCATTAGAAAACTGGAAAAATGAAGAACTAAGAGAATTAATGGAATGTTATTCTAAATTCATGTTACAACAAATTGAACAAACAGACAATCTTAAACAATTGAAAAAAGAAGCAATTTCAATACAAGAATTTATTAATAACATGTAACCAAAAAAGGAGGTACATATGATAAGAAAATTTAGAGAAGAAGACACAGTAAAAGTCATGACTTTGTGGACAAAAGGGAATTTTAAAGCACATCCATTTATTGAAAAAGACTATTGGCTTGAAAATTTTAATAAGGTAAAAAATGAATATTTACAAAATTCAGAAACATATGTATATACTGAAGATGAAGAAATAAAAGGATTTATAAGTCTTATGGAAAATGGATATATAGGTGCTTTATTTGTAAAAAATGATTGCCTAAGAGAAGGAATAGGAAGAAGATTAATAAACTATGTAAAAGAAAAATATTCATATTTGAGTTTAAATGTTTATGAAAAAAATATAGATGCAACACTTTTCTATGTTGCAATGGGATTTAAAAATACTAAAATCCAAATTGATGAAGCTACACGGAGAAAAAGAATATGTTATGGAGTGGAAAAATGATTTAATACAGTAAAAAAACTATATAACATCAATTATATAGTTTTTTTGTACTAAATCAAAATTGTTTTTCAAATTTTAAAATTACATCTATTTAGAAACTAAATATAAGTTATTGCCAATTTCTTCAGAAGAATTAATTCCTTCATAAATTTGAGTAATATTTTTAAAATCAGTATTATTTCTAATTTCATTCAAAATAGATTCATTATCCATATAACATTTGATACACAAAACATAGGAATCTTCACTATTTAAAGTATCATTATTTATAAAATATTGCATATCATTATTATTTACATTAACTATAAAAGTTTTCTCGTAAATCATCATCTCAGGTAAACTTTGCATATGATTAAAGAAATTATCATAAACATACACAAAAGATTTATCATTATTTTCCTCAGCTATTTGTAAGCATTTAGCATAATCTTCATACAAAAATTTTGGTTTAGAGAAAATTATACCATTAATTGTTAAAATCACTGCAATAGCTATTATTACAGCATTTTTATACTTAAATTGTAACAACTTGTCCAAAATAAGCATAAAAGTAAGTGCTACAAAAGGTATTACAGGCATAATATATCTAAGTTCTTGGAAAGAAGTTAATTTAACTGCAATGAAAAAGTAAAAAACACTTGGAAGAACAGTTAATAAAACCACAAACTTCTTATCAGATTTTTTAAATAGATAAACAATTCCTGCAAAGAATAATACTAAAACAATACTTATCAAAATTAGGTTATCATTTATACTAAATGCATATGCTAAATGTTTTACATATGTTATCAAATGGTCGAAATACCCACTATTACCTAAGTTCTTCAAACCTCTATCAGTAAAGAATAAATGATATATGCAAGGTACAAATAAAAGAATACCAATTACAGCATACAAAATATGTGAAAATAAATGATTCCTCATATCTCTATATTTTTTACGTCTAATCATTTGAATAACCATAAGAATAGCAATGAAAAATGCATAAATCGCAAAAAAGTATTGTGTTAAAAATCCTAAAACAGTAGTAATACCCAGTTTTATTACAAGCCCTTTTGTGAGTTTGAAATCATTCAAATAAAGCTTAAGAGTGTAATAAAAGTAAAGCAATATAAAGAATGTTAATAACATGTACATTCTTTGGAAAATTACCATTGACATTGCACCCATAGATAGACCATAGAAAATCAATGTAGGAATTGAAAGATGATCTTTATCTAAGATTTTTAATATTTGTCTTAATACTAAACAACTCAAGGCAAAAGCAATGATATTTACAATAAATACAGAATATTTTGAAAATTCTCCACCAAAGAATAATGTTGAAAAATGTACTAAAGTATAGAAAAATGGTGGATGGTTATCTCCTGCTTGATTATGATAAAGAGCCCAAAAATTGAAAATATTTTCAGGAGCAAGTGTCACATAATCTTTTACAAATTCACGTGTTTTCCATACTGGACCATCAGTATTTCCGCTCTCATCATATGCTACCATTAATCCATTTGTAGGATTTACTGAAGAAGCTATTGTATAGCCTTCATCTTCATGAAATCCAACTTTTTTTGTTTGATAAAAAAAGATGATTCCACACATAAGTGCAATTATTACAATAACAACAATGTTTCTTATTTTTTGCTTGTTTTTTAATAATTCCATGATATTTATTCCCCTTATCCTAATTAATTTGTATATATAGTAACATTTTGTAACACTTTTTTCAATAGGATATGCATAAATATAGAAATGATTGTCATATTATCTTTGATTTTGTGTAAATTTACATTAAAATTATCTTTGATTTTGTGCAAAAATACGCTTGAATTATTTTTGATTTTGTGATAAACTATAATTAATTTCATATAAAGGAGAAATTTTATGAAAAGAAAAGTTTATAATAACATTTTAAAATGGAAGGAAGAAAGTCAAGGAAAAACAGCTTTATTAGTTGAGGGAGCTAGACGTGTAGGTAAAAGTTATATTGTGGAAGAATTTGCAAAAGAAAACTATAAAAGCTATATACTAATTGATTTTTCTAAAGTATCAAATGAAGTAAAAGAACTGTTTGATAACTATTTAGATAATTTAGATTATTTATTCACATATATTTCAAATTATTATGGTGTAAAATTATATGAACGTGATACAGTATTTATATTTGATGAAATACAATTTTGCCCAAGAGCAAGGGGAGCTATAAAGCACTTAGTGGCTGACGGTAGATATGATTACATAGAAACAGGATCTTTAATTTTAATTAAGAAAAATGTTAAAGATATTTTAATTCCATCAGAAGAAGAAATAATTAAGATGAATCCAATGGATTTTGAAGAATTTTTATGGGCTATGGGAAATGATACTTTAATGGATTTTATAAAAGAATGTTATAAAAATAAAAAACAAATGGGGCAAGCACTTCATAGAAAGGCAATGGATTATTTTAAAGAATATTTAATTGTTGGAGGTATGCCTCAAGCAGTTCTAGAATATAGGACATCAAGAGATTTTGAAAAGACAGATAAGATAAAAAGAAATATTTTAAATTTATATAGAGAAGATATAAGAAAATATTCTGATGAGTTAAATTTAAAGGTTGAGCAAATATTTGATACAATTCCATCTCAACTACAAAAACACGAAAAAAAATTTAACATATCAGCTTTAGATGAAAATGCTAGATATAGAAATTTTGAGGGAGCTTTCTATTGGTTATCGGATGCGTGCTTAATTAATATTGCACATAATACAACAGA
>CALXJZ010000049.1 GCA_944388745.1 uncultured Clostridia bacterium | reverse complement strand
GAAAGGCTAACAAAGGCTAACAGAGTAAAATAGCATATTACAGCCTTTTACAGACACTCTCAAATACGGTTAAAAAACACTAAAATTTAGATAAAACAAAAGACCTGAAACCTAGTTGTTTCAAGCCTTTCAAGAATATTTTTCTGTTGGTCGAGGCGACAGGGATCGAACCTGCGACCTCATGGTCCCAAACCACGCGCGCTACCAACTGCGCTACGCCTCGAAGTCAACCGCTTATATAATATATCATAAAAATAAGAAATTTGCAACATTTTTTTAAAAGTTTTTTAAATTTTCTTGAAAATTTTTTATTTTTGCCTTATAATACATATGTATGCACCAGTAGCTTAGTTGGATAGAGTGTTCGGCTACGAACCGGAAGGTCGGGGGTTCGAATCCCTCCTGGTGCACCAAGGTTCTCAAAGTTTAGCTTTGAGGACTTTTTATTTTCATATTATCACATAAGCAATTTTCCGCAATAAATATACACTTATATCTCTTTTTGATTATTTAAATAATATCAAAAATATAAATTTATTGCAATATCTATTTTTATTTTACTTATATAATCCAAAAATATATAGAAAACTTCTTACTACAAAAGCTGTAGGGATACACATTGGTAAAGCAAAAATGAAAGTACATAATGGAAACCAACGTATTATATTTTTATATTCAATATTTATTTTTTTATTAAATTTAGTACATATAGCTATAAAAGATACAAATATGAAATGATAAACTCCAGCATTAGCAAATGAGGCAAGTAACTCAAAAAAATTATAATTGCCTCCTATCATTTTACTTAAATTCCCATCAAACATAATGCCTACACTTACTAAATCAAATATAAGGAAAGATAAAAAATATAAAACAATAATTATTATTTTATTTTTTTCCGTTTTGGTCATATTAAAATTATTCCTCCTAGGCAAATTTTATAAATTGATTATACCACAATTTTCTAAAAAGTATATAGTTATGACAAAATTCTTATAAGTTTTTGTCAATTTTAAATAGCATAGGTAGATTAATTACCTATACTATTTTTTACTTAAATTATTTCTTTTTTTCTTTTTTATCACAAAAATTTCAACCCCAACAACCACAATTAAGCCAAGCACAATAAAAATTGTTCTATAATTATTAGTTTGATCATTTTTGTTTTCTTCTTCATTTGGTATCTCTTGTTCATTACTTAAAAATTCTAAACCTTTTTCATTAATTATATCGTTTAGTTTTTCACTATTTGTATTTTGTTCTTCTTCAAAAATCTTATCTTCTTCTTGTGTCCTTCTATGAACATTTACAATATAATCTTTATAACTATATCCATTAGGTGCTGTTACTCTAACTTTTACTAAATTATCTCCTTCTATCAAATTATCTTTTCCTGTTATTTCAACCTTTCCATTAATATTTTCAGGCACAGCAAAAACATTCAAATTTTCAGTACTGTTTGGAACACTTGCTTTATAATTTAAAATATTCACATCAAATATTGGTTCTAGCATTACATTTTCTATTGCTAAAGTTTCCAAATTGCTATTTGCCGCTTCTTTATCACTTGTTTTAGTCACATTTATCGTATAAACTGATTTGCTAGTATTATCCTTTGAAGTTACTTCTATTAATATTTTATTTAAACCTTTTTTTAAATCTTGATTTCCGCTTATTTGAACATTTGCATTAGTAGCTTCTGGGATTGCAGTCACTTCTAAATTATTTGTATCTAAATCTGCAATAAAATAATAGTCTCTTATGTCCGGAGAAAATTCTGGTATTAGCCCTTCTTTATCTAATCTCATTATTTTTAATAAAGAATTATTATCCTCTCCAGTAATTGTATTTAGTTCAATGTTATTTTCCTGCTGTTCTACGATATTTATTTGTAACCTCGAATTACTAATATTTGATGAATTTTCATTTGTATTACTTGTACTTATCCTGTTACCATTACTATCATAAAACTCTCCTATTAAATTAAAATTTGCAACTCCTGTTTCTTTTGCTTTAAATTCAAATACTGCTATATCTTGATTCTGCCTTGTATTCTCTCCACCTGTTTGGTCATACCATACATTAATTATTCTATTATTAACTACATTTGTATTTTCAGGTCCCGATATATATTCTAGTTTATCATTATCAAAATACAAATTTAATGTATATGATGCGACTTGTATATTACTTATATTTATATATATTTTAAAATTTTCGTCTTTTTGTACTGTTTCATTATCTGTTTTTATTGTTAAATTTTCTGCTGCTAGACTTATATTGCTTATTGATATGTTTAATGAGATTGCTATTATAAATATTAAAATAATACTAATTACCTTCTTCATGTTCTGTTCCTTTCTTGTGATTTTGGTTTGGTCAGTTTGGGGACAGGTTCGAAGTGACCATTTTTGGTTACTAAAGGGACGCCACTTTTTTAACTTCATTTTTTCTAATATTGTTAGCCAATTAAAACTTTAAGGTCCGTCCCTAAATCCCTGCTTTTAGGGATTTTTAGGACCGTCCCCTAATCCCTGTTCTCTAATCCCTTTGATTTATTATTTGTAGTCCTAGTATATGTCTTTGGATTAACAAAAGGTCTACTGATGTTGGCTTTCTTCCGTTTTTGTTTATATTTCCTGCCTTTTGGAATATTTCATCTATTGTTTGTATTTCTAAAATATGCCTTTGTAATACTAATAAATCTACACTATTTATTTTTCCATCTCCATTCACATCTCCATATAGAACAACTGTATATTCTGCTAATGTTTCTGTTGTATTATTTGTTTGTGTGGTTTTTATTATTTTTATTTTTGAACCTGTTCCGACTAATTGGTTATTTTCTATTTTTTCTCCTTTATTGTTTTCTATTTGTATTTCATATATTGTTGTTATATATTTTTTAATATTTTCTACTGTCATATTATTGTGTTCAAATCCACTTATTATATTTCCTTGTATTGTTAGTGATTCATCAAATTTTAATTCGTCTTCTGTTAATTTTTTTATAACTTTTACTTCTATATTTTTTTGTATAGGATTATTTTGATTATCTTGCGAATTTAGATTATCTCGTGTATTTTGGCTATCTTGACTTGTAACTGTTATTTTTGTTATTCCTTCTTTTATTGCTGTTATTTTTCCGCTTTGGTCAACTGTTGCTATGTCATTATTTTCAGAATTAAATATTATATTTTTGTTAGTTGCATCTTCTGGATATATTGTTGCTTTTAAATTGTAATTTTCTCCTTCTTGCAAGGTTAAATTTTCTATATCTAATTTTATTTCTTCAACTTTTGAATATACCTTTAAGGTAATTGAACCTTTTACACCGTTTTCTGCTATTGCTGTTATGGTCGCTTCACCTGAACTAACTCCAAATATATTTCCACTTTGGTCTACACTTATTATATTCGGATTGCTAGATGAAAATGTGATTTTCTGCTCTTTTGCTTCTTCTGGTAAAATTTCTATTTTTAGTTTTGCTGTTTCATTTTTATTTATTGTATTTTTATCTAATGACAAGTTTATTTGACTAATTTGAACTGCAGGTAACTCTTTTAAATAGCTTTGGAATGCATATCCTACTATTCCATTTTCTAATATTACTCTGTCCCAAAGTTCGCCATTTTGCACTCCTTTTTCTATTCTTGTCATTATATCTTTACTTGTGACAGTTGTTATTGTTTCATATGTTGTTGATGGTCCGCTTCTGATATTTAAAGTATTCGTAACATCTGCATATACTTTTGTGTTGTCTTGTATATAGTCTTTATCTAAAATGCTTGGTCTTTTACATGGAAGTTCTGGCATATTGTTATAGATTGGAATAACAAATGTCATATCTGTATCTAATAAATTGCTATTTACATATCCTTTGTAAATGATATTTGATTCACTATATGGTGCTAATACGTTTGTCATATATTGATGCCAAAATAGTTCTCCTCCTCTGTTATCTACTACATGAAATTTTTGCAGATAAATTGTATCTTGTCCTATATTTATATAACTAGAACCAATAAATATTCCGCCTCCTGTTATTGCTCTTTCTTTTGTGTTCCATGGAATTAGATATTTTGTTTGTGTTTGTGAATTTGCTCCATTTCCATCTCTTGCATATTTTAATCCATTTATTATTGCTCCCATTGGTTCTGAAGAGCTTGTTGCTCCTATGTTATAGAAATTGTATAAAGCCTCATATCCTAGAACTTTTCCACTTATTGATGAATGTGACAAAAATGGTCCTACTTCTTGTTTTATTCTTGATGCTAAATGATATGAACTTACTTTTGATGTTTGAGCTGCTCTTAATATCAAGTCTGCATATTTTTCTGTCATGTTTATAGTTTGTCCTTGTGTATTTATATAGCTTACTTTTGTATTATAGAACTCTGTTCCATAAAGTATTTTCTCTATTGTGTTTAATTGGTTACTATTTTCAACATAAGATAACCCTTCAAACTGAAATATTCTTACTTCATTTAAAAAGTTTCTTGGATCTATTGCATATTCTACTGCTTTTCTTGAACTATCAACCCAGCCGACTATCTACTTCAACATTGTATTCTCCTGGATTTGTGTTTTTCCATTCATCTGTATAGGATTTTGGAACTAGATTTTTTCCAAATATATTTTCATTATCTATAACGTAGTTCCAGTCTAGTTCTGTATATAGTGCTGTAAAATTCCAGTCTGGATGCTTACTTTTTAAGACCTCTAAATATGGTTTATAACTATCAGGGAAATTTTCTATTCCATTTGAAGTGTATGCTGCATTTGAATCGCTATTTATACAAGTTATAAATATTAAATATATTATAATAATTAATAAATGTCGCATTGGGGACGTTTCTCTTGCGACATTTTGTTTTGTTTTTATTAAATTTACGTTTATGACTTTTTTTAGGTTTTCCATTTTTGTACCATTCCTCTCTTAGTGCATAACTCTGTTGGAAAAATTTTTCTTATATTCTTACTCCTTAATTGCTTTAACTATAATCCTTCTTTCAGAATCAGGTGTACAAGTTATCAAAGTTAGTTCAGTATTACCATCTGTTTTTTGGGAAAGACATCTTGTTTCGTTTGGTAATACTGTATAAATATCATATATTGAATATTTTTCTTTGTTGCCATTTGTATCTGTTAAATAGATTTCATCATTTATTTTTAATTTTTTTATGTTTTGAAACATATTAGAAGTGCCATAATTGTGTCCTGCTATACAAAAATTTCCTACTTTATTTGGCTCTTCTCCATAGAATTTTGTTACTGATGTTAGCAATGCTTGTTTGCTGCATTCTTCTAATACATATGTTTCTAAATTTATTGTTGGAATATTTAATTTTGCACATACTTTGTATCCTTTAAATTCAGTTTCTATATACTCTTTTTCCACATTTTGTTCGTTTTCTGTGGATTGTTGTGTTTCTAAATTTTCACTTTGGTAATTTTGGTATGATTTTGAATTGACTTTTTCTATAGTTGTTCCGCTTTTGCTATTTTCTTCAGTTTGTATATTGAATAATATAAAAAATAAAGTTCCTAAAATTAAAATCAATAATAAATATTTTAATTTTCTTCTGTTCTTGTTATTCATTTTTTATTATCCTTTTTTTCTTTTCATTACTGCAATAATGCTTGTTGCTGCAATTATTACTACAACAATTGGAATGAAGATGTTTCTACCTGTTTTAGGCAAAGTTTGTGGTAAATTTTCTGCTTGTTCGTTTTGTACTGTATTTTCTTCTTCCATTGGTAGATTTCCTTCTTCAGTCGTATTTCCTGTTATCTCTCCTGCTGTATTTCCATTATTTGTATTGTCATTTCCACCTGTTTGTTCAGCTAAAGCTGTTATACTAAAGGTTTTGCTTACAATTTCAGCATCTGATGAATCTCTATCTATTAATATTATTTTGATTGTATATGCTCCTGCTTTTGTAAATAATCCTCTAAGTGATAAAACTTTTTCTACGTTTTGTCCACCTATTTCATATCCAGATGCGTCTCCCCATCCACTTTGAATGATGTCATGTTCTAATTGTTGTTCATCAGTTCCTTTTAATGTTACTTGTCCACCGCTTGGTGTTGTTGCTTCTGCTATTATTCTTGCATGTTCATAGTTTTTTCCTAAAGCTGATGATATTTTTAATGTCATTTCTTTTTCAACATTTTCAATTACATCTCCTGTGTATGTTAATTCTATGTCATAATCTTGGTATATAGGTTCTACTACTATGTTTTTTACAATTGGCACACCTATATCATCATATTGTACTGATGCATCTGCATTTGCTAAACCTTCAGCTGTAACTGATAAATCTGTTGGATTTGAAGTTATTATTCCTTCTTTCGCTTTAAATGTAATGCTCATATTTGTTCTAGGCGCTGTTCCTCCAGTTGAATCATAAAATGTTACTCTTACTCTTGTTCCATTGTCACTTGGTGTTCCTCCTTCTGCACTTACATATTCTAATAGGTTATTGTCATATGCAATATCAAATGTATATGCACCTAAATCTGTCCCAAAGTTGATGGTTAGTGTTACTGTTTCACCTGGATGTACTGTTTCTTTAGTTGTATCTAAAGTCACTGAATTTAACGGTGTTGCTGCTTCTACTTTTCCTACAAATATGCATGTTGATAATATTGCAATTATCATTATTATGCTTAGTATTTTTTTCATTTTTTTCCTCCTTTTTTATTTTTTTATATTTTTATTATGTGGATATTTTTGTTTTTTATTTATTTTTTTATTGGAATTTTTTGCTAAAAAAAGAAGGATTTTAAGCTCCGTCCCTTAAATCCCTCTTTTAATTCTGGGTTATCTTCCAAAATTTTCTTTACTATATTATCCTTCATTTCAAAAGGTATTACATATCCTTCTAATGAATCTGCTTTTTCTTTTAATAAATGATTTTCTTGATTAACATATATTTTTGATTTTCCTTTTCCGTTTTTGGCTTCTTGCACTAAGTTTGATACTGGTGAATTTCCGTCAAAGGCTATAACTACTGATTTTCTTCTTTCAAATATTTCATAGTTAAAACTTTTATATATTCCTAACTCTTCTGTTTCTGGTGATATACATATTCCATCTACATTTTCATCTAGTAGTCTATTTTTTACCTTTTCTGTTACCATTTTTGGTACAATTGCATCTATTTCAACTTTTTTGTTTAATTCTTTTGAAATGTCAACAATTGCTTTTTCATAACCCTGCATTTTGTGTCCTACTACAAAATATATGTTATTATTGTCTACATTTTCTATTAATTCTCTTAGAATTTTTATTCCTTCTTTTGTTGGTATTGTTTCTCTACCTTTAGTATTGAAACTTCCTCCTGCAATTATTACAGGAACTTTGTCTGTTGGCAAGTTTTTAATTTTTTGTTTTAATTCTTTTTCTGTCTCTAAATTGCTATTTATCCTTAACTCTTCTTGGTCTTCTGTTTCCTTTGTATTCTTTTCTTCTAATTCTAACACTGCTTCTTCTATTGTTCTATTACCTAAAAATTCTTTGAATTTCTTGCTTTTTTCTTCAAAATATTTTTCACTTTTTTGAATTACTTCATCTTCAACTTCTCTCATTTTTTCAAAGTCTTTGTCTGTTAAATCTAACAAATTGTGTAATGCTAATTGCTCATCAAAGGTGTCTGTCCCATACATTCCACATCCATCTGTTCCTTGAACACATTTTATTCCGTTTTTTAGGAATTTTTTTATTGGATGATTTGATAAGTCACTTAAGTTGTTTAATCTGATGTTTGAAGTTAATTGAAATTCAATTATTACTCCATTTTCTCTGATTAATTCCATTAATTCTTTTCCAGCTTCGCTGTTTAGATTTTCAGTGTATAATCCATGTCCAATTCTAACTTGTGGGATTTTGTGTCCTTCTTCTACTGCTTCTTTAACACATAAAATTGATTTTCTAACATTGTCTCTTAGGCTGTCATTTTCTCCTGCATGTATTCTCATTGTAAAGTTGTTATCTTCATTTTCAACATATTTTACAATTTCTCTAATTACTGGTTTTAAATCTGAAATATCGTTTATTTCTTCCCCTATGAAGTCGCTTCCTACAACATATGGGCTTTTTGCCACTGCTTTTAATAGGTTGATATTTTCTTTTAAATATGTACTACTTGTTTTTTGGTCTTTTATTATTGTTAGAGGTATCCTTCTTATTGCAAATAGGAATCTTATTTTCACTCCTGTTTCTTTTTCTATTTGTGGAAATATTGAATGTACTTCTTGTAGTAATTTTATTGCTCTTTCACTATTTTTTGAAAGGTCTGTATCTGCTATTTCTACATATTTTATTCCTTGCTTTTTGTATTCTCTTGCAATCCATAAGAACTTATCTTGTCTTAAGGTATTGTCTTTGTATGGACTTGTTTCTTTTTTATCCTCTAGCATTTTGCATACCATTTTTTCAATATCTTGTTCTGGTATTTTTTCAATTAATTCTGGCTTTAATTCTATTTTTTCTTTTTGTTCTGATGCTGTTCCTTTTGCAAATATGTATCTATAGATATAGCATTTTTCAAGATTAGTGAAAACTGCTTGCCCATCTTTCATTATTGCTAGACTTGTTCTTATCTTTTCTATGTTGTATTCTGCATTTTCTAGGTTATTTAGAATTAAGTCTGCAAAGTTTATGAATGTGTTATCATCTATTTTTCTTGTTAGATATTTTCCTGTTAATTCTGAATCTTTGAAGTTTTCTTCTACTTTTTCTCTTTGTTTATATATTTTTTCTTCTTGTTTTTTTGTTAGTTTTAGGTTTATTTTTTTGATGTAATATAATGGGTATTTTATTTGATGTACTATTCCTAATGCGATTAGACAGTCTGGTGATAGGTTTGCATTCATATGTGTGTGCAAGTCTGTTCTGAATTTTGATTTTTTTAGTATGTATGTTTTTACTATGCTTTTTTCTATTGGTAGTTTATAGTTTTTTGTTTGTGACATTAGAGTTTTTATGATAGCTGGAATTTTTGCTTTTATTTCTATTTTATCTTCATATATATTTGCAATTTTAATTCCACCTAGTCTGAAAATGTATACTTCTTCATTGTCTCCATTTATGCTTGCAGGAATAACTCCTTTTATTATTTTCATATCGTTTTCGTTTTTTATTGTTTCTACATTGCATATTTTTGCTAGGTTTGTTATTAGGTTTCCGGTGTTATGGTTTGGAGTTTCTAAAATATATGTTAATTCGTCGTTTTTTGATTTGTATAGATTTACGATTATGTCTTTTTCTTTGTCTAAATAGAATTTGTTGAAATAAACTAATTTTTCCATTAAATAAAAACCTCCATTTTTTATTTGGTCAGTTTGGGGACAGGTTCGGACTGACCATTTTTGGTCACTTTAGGGACGCCACTTTTTTAAATGTTATTTTTTATTGTAACATAAAAATAGAAGATTGGCAATAAATTATGTAAATTTTGTGTTTTAGTTTGCATTTTATGTTAAATTGTAGTATAATTAATTTTATACTACAAAAGGAGGTATACACCAATGTACAATTTAGAAGCCACAAGGCGGTTAGTAAATTCAAAAGGAGTTCAGTTTACTTTTGACCTGTTTTTATCAGGTCGACTTCCGGATAATGTTCTTGAAGAACTTGAGGAAGCAAAAATTTTGAGGAATGGAATTCCTAATATTTCTTTACTTATGGCCTTGGCTTACTAATAGAAGTTCTGTTTGAACTTCTAAGAAAAATCCCTTGTAAATAAGGGATTTTTTCATTTCTTATTATATACTTTTTATTTTCTTATTTAATATGCAATATCCCATTGTCCTCCTTCATTTTTTTCTACTTCGATGTCAGATGGTAGAACTACTATTGGGCGGATACCAAGCGAACCATAGTCTTCACCATCACCGCCTTCACCAGAATACGAACCGCACAAGCTATAGCGGTACGGGCCCACTCCGCTACCTCCCACATAAGCCACATTGAAGCCTGCACCGTTAGAGTCCACAACGACTGAACGGGAAGCGACTAGGTATTCATAACTTCCATCTTCTCCTAATATATATTTAAGTTTATCTGGATTTTTTATTAAACTTGTTGCATCAGCACCATCTGGTTCACCTGAATACATATAAATAAGTTGTCCATCCATTTGTCTATATGCATACCAATTATTTTCAAAAGTTTTTGTATTAGTACTTGATGGTTCTTGCCAATATCCATTTCCTGCTGCCCCTAAACTTGGATACCCGTAATTTACTTTCTTTTTTTCATAATCTTGCTCTGTTCCAAATGTATATGTGTCAAAATTTAAACTATCTACATCAAATCCTGATACGTAATTTATATCTTTCATTGTTATACTTCTTGATGTTACTGTCTTTCCTTGTATTGTTCTTCCATATCCTGAACATGTTGCTTTTAAGTTATCTTCATATCTTAACCAACTTTCTGCACCTGAAGTTAAATTAAATCCATTATCTATTGGTGTTTCTGTTGTTAAAAGCACATTTCCACTTTCATCTTTTCCAAATATTATCCAGTTACTTTGTCCATTTGATTCATAGGTTACTTTTTGTCCTATCAAATTGTCATCATATATATTACCTATTGTCATTCCAAATACTATTGTTCTACTTCCTATTTCTGTTTGTCCTGTTTCTTTTATTTCATCTACTTCCTCTTTGGTCAATAATTTTGAACCATTTGGTCCTATACGCTCTAATAATTCAGTTAAAGTCTCTACATCTCCATTTGAGTATTCATTTGCTAATTTATTCGCTTTCCACAAATCTTTTTCTTCTTCTACTGCTGCTCCTCTTGTTTCTACTTTTGCATCATTTGCTCTTGTTAATATTCCATTCTCTCCTGTTAATGTTGCAATACTTACTCCTGCAAGTATTAGTAATACTATGATGTTTAGTATGTTATCGATGGTTAGGCTGTAAAAAATCAGACTAGAATAACTCATTAGACCAGCCTGACCATCGATAACATTCATCGTAGTAAATTGCGGTAACATTTTCTCTATCTCTATGGAATTTCTATTTTTTTCTCTCACTTATTT
>CALXJZ010000048.1 GCA_944388745.1 uncultured Clostridia bacterium | reverse complement strand
CAAATCATCTGAAAATCTTGTTCTAATACCTCTACCTGTTTCATCATGCCACCAATGTTCTACATCTCCTTCTATAAATTGATGCTTGCTATGTTTTATTATTTGATTTTTCAAGAATTCTGGATTTATATATTTTAAAGCTAAAGTATCTTGAAGCTGGTCTCTAAATCCATAAGCTCCTCCAGACTGATAATATCCACTTCTACCTAACAATCTACTTGTAATTGTTTGATAAACAAGCCATCCATTTAATAATATATTTGTTGATTCTAGTGGTGTATAAACTTGCAACCTATTTAGTCTTTCTTTCCATTGATTTTTTACATCAGTTAATTCTTGCTTACAATTTGCAATTTTTTGATATTTATATGCTGTATTTTTACAATCAATTAATTTCTCATCTGAACCTAGAACAAATGAAATTTCTTTTGCACTATAACTTTCTAATTCAACTTCTACTTCATATGCAATACAAGCCTGCTTTCCAATAGAATTTTCTCTATTTAGGCTAACTTTATTTAATCCTTGCGGATTATCTAGTCCTCCCTTTCCTAAGAAAAATTTTTTATCACCTGTATATGAATTTATTTTCTCACTACTTGATACATAATTTATCATGTACAATGATTCTTCCGCATATCTATTTCTTGCATATAGTACATTATTGTTTTTATCAAATTGTAAATCAATATATCCTTCTGTTTTCAAGTCATCTTCACCAATTGTTGGTTTCATATAATAATACAATTTTATTTTTTTCCTATTTGGTGTTGTATTTTTCAAAGTCAACATTTGAATTTTACATGCATCTTCATTTGGAACAAACACTTCTAACTCTTGCTCTAGTCCATCACTTTTATGAATATATTTTGCATATCCAAAACCATAAACTACATTATAGTTTTTATTATCTGGCATTGGATTTAGACCTAAAGACCATTTTCTAGAATTTTCTAAATCCTTTAAATAGATAACTTCTGAAGGAATATCTAAATTTGCATTATTTTCCCAAGTTGATACTCTATTTAGTCTACTATTTTTATACCAACTATATCCACCCATATTTTCTGTTATTACTGTTCCAAACTTTTCATTTGCTAAAATATGACTCCAAACTGTTGGCAATCTATTATCTTTGTTTAATTTTATGATATATTCTTTTCCATCTGGAGAAAAAGCACCATATTCGTTATAGTATTTCAAATCTTCCCTATTTTCCAGTAAATCTATATCTTCTGTTTCATCTATAACTTGTGGAAGTTGACTTTCTTCTTCAATTTCTTTTCTACTATCTAAAAATCTTTCTTCAATATCTTTTATATTATTTCTTAATCCACCTTTATCACTATTTATAACTATATCTGCTATAAAATCTAATAACTGAATATCTTTTTTATCAATTTCTCCCTTTGTTAATATAAAAATTCCACCTTTTTGATTTTTCAAATATGCCATATGTGAATTTAAAATTGCACCTTCGATTTCTTCTCTTACATAGTTTTCATAACTATGTTTTTCTTCATCTAATATTACAATTTCAACCTCAACATTTTTCGTTCTAAAGAATTCATATGCTTTTAGCACTTCTTTTATGACATATTTGTCGTTTACGTTTTTCATTTTTACAAGAATAATTGGTACATCACCTGATATTCCATACTTCCATAAATCACTTTGTTTAAATACTATTTGAGGATTTGTTTTTTCTTTTCTTTGACTGCTTAGCGGATTTGTGAAAATTATATATGAAAGCATTTTTTGATATATCTCAATTTCGCTTCCTTTTATTCTTAAATATCTACTTTCAGCCTCTACTCTTGCCTTTGATAATTCAAATTCTTTTTTCACATTTTCTGCTGATTTATATTTTTCTAAATAATTTAATACTTGTTTTTCATCTTCTCCTACTGATAAAATAAAATCTACAATCACTTTTTCCTGTGCTTTTACCTTAATAGTTCTCTTTTCTGCAATAATTGGTTCTGTAACTAATCCTATTTTCTTAGAAAATGGAATTGAATTTTTAATCATGTTTGGAATTTCTAAATTTCCTCTACCTGTAAACTTTTCCGCTTCTAATTCATACTCAAAATCCCCAATTGTTTCACTATTTGTGGATAAAGTTGTTGCAACAGTAATTTTAGGTTGATTCTTTTCCCTTACTTTTCTTGTTGTTACTAAACTATTTGTTTTTTCATCATATTTTGTAGTTAAAAACAAATTATTGAACACTGGATGTGCATAATCTTGTTCTTTCTTTGATAGCACTGGTTCGAAATATGAAGTAACTTCTACTATATCATCTTCATTTCCTTGATTTTCTATTATTAATCTTCTAATTTCTACTGGTTCATTAGAACTTACCGTTGTATTTATTTTCACTTTCAAATTATTATTTTTTATTTCCTGCTCATCTTTATCTGGCATAAAACTTATTTGATATTGTCCATCATTAAATCCATAATTTGAACTTATTAATGTTTTACTTTTTACACTCTTAACTGCAAAAAATATTCCTTGTGCATAATCTTTTGTAGGTTTAAATCTATTTATATCAATTCCCCTATATTTACTTACACCTTGACCTTTTTGATTCATTGCAACAATATAATCTTCATTTGAGATTACATTTCCAATATCCAATCTTTCTTCTATTTTTTGATATGTTGTTTGGATATAATCTTCATAATCTTTGTATTTTAATTTTTCTACTTTTTCCTTTTTCTCTTTTGTTGTTACAAAAGTCTCTGGCATTGTTTCTTGTAACAAAATACTAACTGCATCGATTTCAGGATTTTGCATAAATCTTTTTTGCAAAACATTATTATTAAATAAATTATTAATTGATAGCAAAATTAATCCTTGATGATGTGCCATATATGTTTTTACTACACTTGATATTTCTCCTCTTTCTACTCTTTCTGGTGTATAATCTATTGATTCATAAAATCCAAATTTCCCATACATTCCTTCTTGTTCTAATCTTTTTAAATTCTCAACTTCTTCTTTTGGCACTTCATTTATTGCCAAAATACCACCATAACTAGATACAACCATTTCATCTGCAAGCCCTCTTTTTAGCCCAAGCCATGGTATTCCAAATGCCTTATATTGATAATTTGATTTTAAATCTTTTAAGTTAAATGCCGCTTCTGATATTCCCCAGGCTATATTTAATTGTTTACTATATTCCATCTGACTTTTAATCATAAATTTACAAGATTCATCTAATAGACTTCCTTCATAACTTGGAATATTTATATTAGGCATCAAATATTCAAACGCAGTACCTGCCCATGAAATCAATCCTTTATATCTTCCTAATTTAGTCAAAGTCCTACTTAAATAACTCCAATGTTTAGCAGGTACATCTTTTTTTGCAATTGCAACTAGACTTGCTTGTCTTGCTTCAGATGCAAGTAAATCATAATATGAGTTCGTTAATTTATTATCTTCTATATTAAATCCAATTGAAAAGATTTGCTCTTCTTGGCTGTACAAATATGAAAAGTCTGTATCATTGATTAGCTTTGTTACTTTCTCTATTAATTCATTAAATTTTTCTTCTTTCTCTTCTAAAAAGGATTTAACTACATACAAATATCCAACAAAATTACCACTATCAACTGTTGAAATATATCTAGGAACTAAAGGTTCTTTTGTCTGTATTTGATACCAGTTATATAAATGACCATTCCATTTTGGAAGTGACTCTATGCTATCAAGTACATTTTTTAGTAAATCAATTGCTTTTTCAAAAGTTATATATTTTAAGTCATAAGCAGATATAACAGCTAAAAGAGATAAACCAATATTTGTAGATGAAGTTCTAGGTACTATTTCTTCTTTTCTATCTTCTTGATAATTATCTGGTATTAGATAATTATTTTCCTTTGTCAAATAAGTTTCAAAAAAGTCCCAAGTCTTTTTACCAATTTCTAAAACATAATCTTTATCTTTTTGATTTAATTTTTCTATTGCCGGATGTTTTTCAATTGTCCTACTTATATACCACATTATACATGGTGCAATCATCCATAAAAGTCCTAAAATACATGCGAAACCATTTTGTTTTAAAAATCCTAATCCAATTGTTGTTACACCTGCAAGTACATTAAATGCCATTTGATTAAAGTATGAAACCAGACTTGATTTTGACTGTTTTTCGGCTTCTTCTGAAGTTGTCCATTCTAATAGATGTTTTTTACTTATACACATTCTATATATTGTTTTTGTAATTGATTTTATTGACACATATGCTTTATATGGCAAAACTGCTAAAGTTATAATTGCTCTTAAAAAAGTTCCTTTAAAACCTGTGATTTTTGGAGCAAAAGTCTTTTGCTTTTCTTCTCCTTCTTTCTTAAATATCAATCTATTTAGAAATTCTAAAATATATGGCAATATAGAAATCAGTAAAAGAAATGTAACAATCCCATAAATCTTTTGGTTATATACAATACCTAAAATACTTGTATATATTATTGCTACAATTATACTAATTTCTAGTAAACTTCTTCTTAAATTATCAAATATTTTGTATTTTGATAATAAATTTAATTTCTTATTCCCAATCCATTTTGTAATCTGCCAATCTCCACGAATCCATCTAGCAAGTCTTGTCATAAAACTATTGTATTTTGTAGGATAACCATCCATTAGCAAAATATCAGAAGCTAAGCCACATCTTAAATAACATCCTTCAAGTAAATCATGACTTAAAACTGTATTTTCTGGAATCTCACCTTTTAGTACTTTTGAATATACCTCTAAGTCATAAATTCCTTTTCCAGTAAAAATCCCCTCATTAAAATTATCCTGATATGTGTCTGAAATTGCATTACTATATGAGTCAATTCCTCCTGCTCCTGCAAATATTTTTGTAAATACTGTTTTAAAACTTATATCTAAATCAATTCCCACTCTTGGTTGAAGTATCCCATATCCTTCTGTAACCGTATTTGTGGCTGGATTTATTACTGGTTTATTTAATATATGTGCCATTGCCCCTATTAGCTCAAATGCTGAATTTAGGATTAAATCTGTATCTGCATCTAAAGTAATAATATATTTTATTTTTGGCATATCATCTAATTTTTCTAGTGTGTTTTCTCTAAATGGATTTTTAGTATTTCCCAATAAATATTCATTTAGTTGTGAAAGCATTCCTCTTTTTCTTTCCCAACCTAGATATGAATTTTCTCCTTCATTCCAAATACGTTTTCTATATATAAAGTTAAAAATTTCTTCATTGTATTTTTTATTTAATTCATTTACTAATTTTTTACCTTCTTGTATTACTTCTTCATCAAAATCTTCTTCTCTTTTATCACTTTCTGAACAATCTCCAAGTAAAGTAAAATACAAGTTTTTACTTTTATTTGCTAAATAATATACTTCTAGTTTTCTCATTAATTCCTGCACTTTTTCTTTTGATTTTACTATTGTTGGAATTACTACCATTGTTGCCATTTCTTTTGGAATTTCATCTAGCAAATCAAGTTTTGGTATTAGTTTTGGTTTTACTATTTTACTTAATATATATTGTATTATTTGTGTTGACACTTCTGATATTGGAATAAAAAATATGATTAATGTTAATATTGATATCCATAAATTGCTAGTTTTGAAGTTTATAATACTTGAAATAATTATATCTATGATTAATGTTGTAATATAAATTGCTGTTATATAAATTTTTGTTTTTCCTTTCTGACTTATTGAATTTTTATCTTTATATTTTAATAGTGCATATAGCTCATCAATTCCTTTATCTATTAAATAATATCCTATATGTGATTTTTTGTTTTCTGTATTATCATTTTCTGCAATTTCTCCATGTTTTTGTGCTAATTCTAAAGTTTTTCTAGCTATATATATTTCTGAAATCTTGGTTTTTTTAGATATTTCTTTTATAGCATTTCTATAATATTCCTTTGTTTTATTATCCATATTTATATATGTGTTACTAGGGTCTTGTCTTAAAATTTCTTCAACACCATTTATTTTTTCAAATATCTCTAGGAAATTTATTCTTTGAATTTTTTTGATACTTGTAATACTATTTCCCATACTGACTTTTCTAACAGCTATGTCAAAATGTTCTTTTTTTATTACATCTTGTACTGTTGTTCCAGCCATTTCAACTGCTTCTTCTAAAACTTTTAAATAACTATATCCCTTTTTTCCATATCTTTTCAATATATATGACATGTATTCTATAAATGGATATTTCATGTCTTGAAAACTATCTTTTTCCATCTTTTTGCAGGCACTTGTTTTACATACTATATTTGTTTTATTCTTATTTTCTACTAGTCTTTCTACTATATTTTCTGCTCTAAATTTTTGCATTTGTGAACTATATATTCTTTCACACAATTCTCTTATATTTTCTATTATTGATATTTGCAAAAATATCCCTATATTCCAAATTTCTTCCATGCTTAATGTCTTTTTACTTTGATAACTTTGCAATGCTTCTTCTAATTCTTCTTTTTCTATTTTGTTATCTGTGTATGCTACTATTTCTGCTGCTAGTACATAGATTCTTGCAAATCCTTTATATTTTCCATTTGCAATTCCTAAAAAGTTTTTGTATTTTTTTAGTGGTAATTCTTTTTCTATTTGTTTTACTGTTTGTTCGATAATATAGAAGTTATCTAGTAACCATTCTCCTGCTGGATGTATGCTTATTCCTAGTTTTAAATGTTCATTTAATAGTTCATATACTTGTTCTATTGTTTTATAGTTTTCTATCATGTTTGGTATAGGATATGTTTGCTTATCACTTTTGTTTTTTAAGTTATGGCTTGATGCTATTTTTTGCAAATGTCTATTTAGTTGCTCTTTGTCTAATAACGTTCCATCTATTTTTAATATTTTTGTTGTTTTCAAAAATTTCCACTCCTTGCTTTTTATGTTTTATACATATTGTTTGCAAAGAGTGGAAATTTTATACTTTTTTTAGTTTTAATTCAGAAAATTTAATTTTATTTCAATATTTAAAAGGCACTATACAATCTAGTGCCTTTTTCTTCTCTTTGACGGATATACTGCTACAGCCATTGAGAATCCTACGATTCCAATAAACCATGTGCACATCTGCAATACTGCATCTAGAATACCAGTAAATGGCATCCCAAAATACAGATAAAGCCATGTAGCTAATGCTCCTACGAACATTACCAAACCTGCAGTTCTTGCAATTATAATCCGTTTTTTTGCTCTTTTCATCTTGTTTCCTCCTTATTAAGACTATACTCCCTAGTCTTGAATCTCAACTAATAGTTACAACTATATTATACCACTTTTTATGTAAAAATGCAAAATTTTGATGTTCCTTCTTCCTATATATGAGTATATTTCTAAAACATCATTCAATGTATATGATATTACTAGAGTCCACATCTACTACTTAATTAATTGCTGTCTAGTTAATCCTGTTACTTTTTCAATAACATCCATATCCACTTTTTCTTCTAGCAATTTTTTAGCTACACTCATTATTCCTTCTTTTCTTCCTTCTTCTAACCCTTCTTTTATGCCTTTTTTCTTAGCATTTTCAAAATCCCTTCTTATTACCATCTGTGCATGTAACATAGCATCTTCACCTTCCTTTTCTATTAATATTTCTTCGATTTTTTCTATTTCTTCTTTAGTTAATTTATCACTTAACAAATATTTAACCTCTTTTGCAAATTCTTTTCTTTCTTCTTGCTCTTTTATATATTTCGACATTCGCTTCACTATTTCTATTATATCTTCTGTATCATTTTTTCTTTCTATTACAGACATTCTTGCAACTGCTGTCCCTTCTTTAATTGCTTCTTCTTCATTCCTTATATCTATCAAGTTATATCCTGTTATAACATCTATACCATTAAAATGTTCAAATTCTACTTGTACTTCTTCTAATTTATTTTTAGCAGTCCATTTTGCTTGTCCTGTGTAAATTACTAATGGTATTACTTTTGGAATTCCTACCTTTTCTATCTTTCCTTTAATACTTTTCATTCTTGTCCTTATTATTTCTAAGCTATATTCTAATATTCTATATGACATTAATTTATCTACTTTTGTTTGATGTTCCACTAAAAAGAAAACTTCTTTTCCTTTTAATTTATATACTATATCTGCTTCTCTTTTTTCATAGGTACTTGTTATATATTTTGTATCATACTTTTCTAGCATTTCTTCAGTTAATTCTTCTTTTGGTTTCACGTATCTATTTATTAATTTAACAATTTCTTTATTTCTATTTAAGATTTCTCTAAATAATTTATCATGCCTATGATATTGTTTTTCCTTTTTACTGTTACTTACTTCTAAGCAATAACTTTGACTATTATCATTCAACCCATAATTTCGTTGTTTTATAACATATGGATATAATTTGAAATAATCATACAATGTATATACTATCATTCTTTTGCTCCTTTCATTATATATTTATAGTACCATAAAATCAATATTTATTTTATAGTAAATAGAGTGGTTTGATTATAATTTTCGCCACTTTTCTCGTTTTTTCTTTCTCTTTTTAATTTTTCATTTCCTTTTTGAAATTTTTTCGATTAAAAATTTTGAAATAAATTTATATTGTACAATATTTTTCTACTTTAGATTAATATGAATTTCATAATTTAAAGCAATTTACTTATACCATAATTTTCCAATTGTGTCAAGAGTATTTAGAAAATTTTAAAAAATTAAAACTTCCCTCACTCTTACCAAGCTTGGGAAGAAAGATACATCTTTTATGTTACTTTTGCAAATTTCCTAAATCAAGTTCTATGTAGAATTCCACACCATCTTCATGATTTATAACACCATAGTTGTTTCCATAGTTACTCATAATTGCCCTTACAAATGACAAACCTATACCTGTTCCGCCATCATTTCTATTTCTTGATTGGTCAATTTTGTAAAATCTATTCCAGATTTTTGTCATTTGATCTTCTTCAATTTGTTCTCCTGTATTAAATACTTTTATTCTTACTTTATTCTTTTCTCTATTTACTTCATTTTCTATTCTAATGTATTTATTTCCATATTTTTCTTCAACATGCTTAATTGCATTTGTCAAATAATTTGTAATTACTTGTTCTATATAGAAATCATCAGCTACAACAGTTATTTCTTCAGGAGTTTTAAATTCTACAGTTGTTTGTTTTTCATCTAGCATCACTTGTGATTTTCTTACTACTTCTTTTTCTAATTCAACAATATTAAATTCTTTGTCATTAAATTCTCTTTTTCCATATTCTAATTTCATTAACTCTAATAATTCTTTAACAAGTTTATCCATTTTATTTGTTTCGTCTAAGATTACTTCAGCATAGAATTTTCTGCTTTCTTCATCTGAATTTACATTTTCAAGCAATCCTTCACTATATCCTTGTATTAAAGCAATAGGTGTTTTTAATTCATGTGATACATCTGATATGAAACTTTTTCTCATTTCATCTATTTTTGATTTTTCTTCTATATCTCTTTCTAGTTCATTATTAGTTCTTCTTAGTTGCTTTATGGTCTTTTCTAGTTTTTCTGACATGATGTTAATACTTTTTCCTAAATTGTTTATTTCGTCTCCTGCATCTGTCATTTGATATTTATGGCTAAAGTCTAGATTTGACATGTTTTTTGCTATTTTGTTTAACTCTAAAATTGGGTCTGTAAATTTTCTAGATACATATGAAACTATAACTGCTGCAATTAATATTGCAAATCCTGCCATTAAGTATAAGAAATTATTTGATATTTTTACACTTTCTTGTATTGATGTTATTGGGATTCTTATATATAGTAAATACCCATTATCTAATATTGATGATAATAATATATATGTAACTCCATTATTATTATCTCTCATTCTTTTTATTGTATATTTGTCTCCTTCTTCAATTACTTCTCCTGATTCAGTATGGAATCTATTTGTCATTTCACTCATTTCACCTAATGTTGATAAAAAATCTTTATCAGAAGTATATACATTTATATTTTGATCATTTTTTATTAAAATATCAAAATTGTTCTTTATAGCAACTGTTTCTAATACTGAACCAATTGAGTAATTTTCATTTTCCTCATTATTATAATAATTATTTACAGTATTATAAACATCTTTTAAAGCTCGTGTTTTGCTAAATAAATAGAATTGTCCAAAAACAAAGTTATTTACTAATATTAAAAATAAAATAATTAGTAAAATTACCACAGATAAAGTTATAAATAGCCTAACTCTTACCGATTTTAGTGCTTGTTTTATTCTTTCTATTTTTGCTTTCATTTTAACTTCGTTCCTTTCATAGCGAAATATATTTAAATATTAAGCTATTTTACTTCAAATTTATAACCTACTCCTCTCATGGTTTTTATATATTTACCTTTTTTTCCTAATTTATGACGTATTTTCTTTATATGACTATCTATTGTTCTTGAATCTCCATAATAATCATAATTCCATACATTATTTAATATTTTATCACGTGATAAAGCAATATCTTTGTTTTCTACAAGATATGTTAATAATTCATATTCTCTAAGGCTAAGTTCAATTGGTTTTCCATCTACCTTTACTGTTCTTCCTTCTTTATCAATTTCTATTCCGCCATAGTCTTTTACATCTTTTACATCTGGAGCAGTTCTTTTCAAAATTGCTTCAACTCTTGCAACTAATATTTTAGGACTAAATGGTTTTGATATATATTCATCAACACCTAATTCAAATCCAAATAATTCGTCTTGTTCTTCTCCTCTTGCTGTTAGCATGATTATTGGAACTTTTGAAGTTTGACGAATTTGTCTTAAAACTGACCATCCATCTAATTTAGGCATCATTACATCTAGCAATATTAATGATATTTTGTTTTGATTTGCTTCGAAAACTTCTAATGCTTTTTCTCCATCTTCTGCTTCTAAAGTAGAATATCCTTTTGCTGTTAAAAAGTCTTTTATTAACTTTCTCATTCTTGCTTCATCATCTACAATTAAAATACAATCATTAATCATTTTAACCTCATTCCTTTTATTTATTTTACACATTCGATTTTACGTATATTATACTTTAAATTTATGTCTAAATTGTGAATTTCCTATATTAATTTAAAAAGAGCATCTTTTATGATACTCTCTTGTTGTATTTTTTACAGATTTGATTTTTTAACTTCTAACATATACATTTTGTGTATCATATGCTAC
>CALXJZ010000047.1 GCA_944388745.1 uncultured Clostridia bacterium | reverse complement strand
TTCCTCTCTTTGCCCCAAAATCATTCCCCTATTATTACATAAAAATTTAATTCTATACTTTATCAATAAAATCTTCAATTATCTTTAGCATCTTTTGATTATTAGTCTGATACTTTTGTGGTTTAAAATCCTTTGCTATTTTTAATGCTTCTTCTAATTGTTTAACATCTTGAATTCCTATTATATATCCTTTTTCATTAAAAGTTTCTACAATTTCTTTTTGATGGTTATTTACATGTTCATGATATTCGTGTAAACGTGGTATAGCAATTACTCTTTTTTCTTTTTTCAAAGATAAAGTAATTGAACCTACCCCTCCATGTGTAATTATTAAATCTGCCTTTTCTATTAATTTTTCTAATTCTTCTAATGAAACTAAGCCAAAAATCTTCATATTTTTAGATTCGTATTTTGTATATCCTGCTTGTACAACTACTTCTTCTTTAATTATTCCTTTTTCAATTAAATTATCTATCTCTTCTAATAATCTATGAAAACTATTATTTTGAGTTCCTAACATTACTAAAATCATGAATAAATCGAACCTCCATATACTGCTTTAGGATAAATTTCTAACATCTCTTTCCATTGAACTATAAATAAGTCTGCAATTGGATATATCAACCTTCCTGTAGCTGTTTTTTTATGATGGTTTGCAAAAGTTTCTATATATATTATTTTGCTTCCAAATATTTTTCCTAAGATGCACATTGGTCCTGCTGTATGTGTACCTGTTGTTATTATTACCTTTGGTCTGATTTTGAAATACAGATATACAGTTTTAAAACTCAACATTAAATATTTAAATATATATGAAAATATTTTTGCTCTTGTTCCATATGGTAAAAAATCTAATTTATCTCCATATTTTTCTTTTAAATTTTCATTTGCTTTATCATGTTCTGTTATTATATGATAATCATATTTTTCAAATAATGGTTCTAATTGTAACAATTCACTCAAGTGCCCACCTGTGCTTGATATAAATAAGACTTTTTTCTTCATTTTTCCGCCTTTCTTTTATTATTTATGTTCAAATTATATCATAAATTTTCCGTTTTGTCTTACTTTTTTGCAACTTTAATGTGCCATTTTTTATTTTTTCTATATGCTATCATTTCGCATTATAAGTAACAAATTTTTCTATAACATAAAAAGCAAAAAAGATAGATGAAATTCTTTCTGAATTAAATCTACCCTTTTCTTTTTACTTAAATATCAATTTCAATTACTTACAATTAAACAAATTTATTAAGCTCTTGGATGTGCTTTACGATATATATCTTTTAATCCTTCATCTTGAAATTGCATATATACTTGTGTTGAAGATATATCAGAATGTCCAAGCATAGCTTGAATTGCTTTTATATCAGCTCCATTTTGTAAAAGATGAGTTGCAAAAGAATGTCTTAATACATGTGGTGTTATATCTTTTGAAATATGAGCTTGTTCTTTATAATATTTAATAATTTTCCAGAAACCTTGTCTTGTTAATCTTCCACCATTTATATTAACAAATAATGCTTGCTCACTTTCACTCTTAATTAATATATCTCTTGCATCTTCAATGTATTCTTTTAATGCATTTAATGACATCTTTCCTAATGGAATATTACGTTGTTTATTTCCTGATCTACAAGTAACATATCCTTCTTCTAAATTTACATCATCTATATTTAATGAAATTATCTCTGTTACTCTCATTCCTGTAGCATATGCAAATTCAAGCATAGCCTTATCTCTAATACCTTTTAAATCTATATCCTTAGGTTGTTCTAATAAAAGTTCTACTTCCTCTGCAGTTAATACACTTGGAACTCTTTTTTCAACTTTTGGTGCTTTAACATCCTTTGTTGGATCTTCTTTAATTTTCTTTTTCTTAGCTACAAATTGATAAAAAGATCTTAAAGAAGCAATACTTCTAGAAATACTTGCTGGTTTTTTATGTTCTTGTTCTGACATTTCTTTTATATAGTCTTCTATATCTTCCTTTTTAACTCTATCAAAACGAAGTCCATAAGATTCCAAATATCTTTTAAATTGTTTCAAATCTCTTTTGTATGATTGTAATGTGTTGTCTGATAATTTCTTTTCATTCTCTAAAAAATCAAAAAAGTATTTTAATTGTCTTTCCATTTTCCTATCTACCTCTATTCCTTTAAAATAATCCATTTACATAAGCTATATATGTTATATCAAACTATTTAAAAATTGTAAATAGTTTTTTGATTTTTTTTACATTTTTTTATTAAAAATTTTATTACACTTATGATTTCAATATGCTTTTAATATGTTTTTTTATTCTCTTTTCATATGTATTTAATTCTAGAAATATTTAATGCACAACTTTAAAATATTAGTAGAAACAAAGATTTCTATCACAGACGAAATAATTAAAATCATTAACATTATTAAAGAAAACACGGTATGTCGCAACATTTCTACTTTAACATTTTCTTTTGTTTTGTCTCTCATTATTGATTTATATAACTTTATTCCACTAACAGCTAATGCAAGTATTGCCGGAATCACTAATAAATTCTGTAATAATAATAATATGAGTACAAAGATTATGCCTTTAGAAATCCCCATAATACTAATGCATGCAGCAATTGTATAGCCTAAACAAAATCCTCTATAGGCAACTATTCCAAATACCACTGGAATTCCTATTATAGTTGTTCCAAAAAACCATAAACCTATTGCTAGCATAATGTTTTGTCCAATACTTGTTTTCAACAACTCTATTAAATTTAAATCTTCTATACTTTTTAATTTTTGAATAAACTGATTCAAATATTCTGTAATTAATGTCTTTGGCTCTTGCCCTACATTATTTATAAAAAATACCCCTAAAAATATTCCTATTACGAATAAAATACTTACTATTACATATTCTTTTTTGTTATTTGCAACATGCTCCCCTATCGTTTGTAAAATTAATCTTCGTTTGTTCTTTTTCATAAAAAATCTCCTTATAGTTTATACATAATGTGTATTCTATAAAGAGATTTTTTAGAACCATTAATTGGGGACAGGTTCGCTTTAACCACTTTTGGTCACTTTTGGGACGGCACTTCAGTTTTTAATTTTTAAAGCCCTTATAGCGCTATTTATCAACCTTTTCTAAATATTTAAGCATAAAAATTAATCACAAAAAACGACAAAAAAATACTAATTTCTACAAAAACTTGTAAAAAATTAGTCTTCATTTTAATAAAGTAACGTCCCTAAACTATCCAAAAATGGTTAAGCCGAACCTGTCCCCAAACTGACCACTCCGTAATTTCCGCCACCACCACTGTGGACTTCACAATTTCCTTCTCTTGCATTTACTATGTTGTTCGCAATTTTTTCTCCAACTACTGCTTCAATATCATCTTTTGACAATTTGTGCAATATGTTCATTTCTGTTTCAAAGGTATCTAGTAATTTTTCTATTGTTTTTCCACCAACTCCTGGAATAAATCCTAATGGTATTTGATATTGATATGGTGGTCTATTTTTTGGACTTTTACTTTTTTCTTTATCTTTTATTAATTCTATTCTGTCAAAAACTCCAAATGTTACATTCTTTCCTCCACACATTGGGCAAACTTCAACTGGCTCTTTTGTTTCAATTGATTTTTGACAGTCATCACAATATGTTCTATGGTATTTTCCTAATTTAGGGTCTAAACCATAATTTACTAATACTTTTCTTCCATCTTCATTTTTCAATGCTTTTACAATTTCTTTAAAGGATATATCTTCTACCAACATTTTATTATATTCTCTTGCAATCTTTGGCAAAGAATGAGCATCCGAATTTGTGACAAATGTTTTATTTTCTAATTCAGAAATCATATCTGCTAAATATGTATCTGAACTTAAACCAAGTTCAACTGCAAATATTTTATCGAATTTTTCCCTGAAAATATTTTCTAATCTATCTGTACAATTTCCATAGTAGCTTTTATGTGGTGTAAATATATGTGCTGGTATTAATATTCCATTATACTTTTCTACTATATCTATCAATTCATAGCCAGATACATTAGACCTTTGTGTACTTAAAGTAATATTTTTTATGTGATGGCTCATCTCTTGTGAAAAGCCTTTTATATCTTTTAAGTGTGGGAAAAAGCAGATATTATGAGCACTACCACATTTTCCATTTCTTCCTTTTTCAGAGGTTTCTACTTCACTTCCTAATAATATACAAACTTTATCTTTATATATTATTCCTCCATCTTCTAATTCATATGCTTCTCCTGTTTTTAAGAAGTTCTCTATATCTTCAATAACATATGGTGATGCACAATCAATTATTCCACATACATTTATTCCTTTTCTTTCTACACATTCTTTTGCTATATTTGCAAAATTTAAAGACCTCGCAGCCGTTATTTTGATTGGTTTTCCACTTTCACTTCTTCCTATGTGTATATGTAAATCTGCAAATATTTCATACATTTTTATTCCTCCAAATTTTTCTCCATTCAATAGCAGTTTATTTTCTAATTACTAGCACTTGTATTTTGTGCCGCTGCTGTTTTTTCATTCATATGTGACAATATTTTCTTTGTTGTTTCTTCACTAAATAATGGTCTATTATTTGAAATATGATGTTCTTCAAACATTTCATCTGCCAATTCTCTACTTTTTTCTTGCATTAATCCATCTATTTTAGGTTGATATTCATATACTACTTTTTGTATAAATTTTGTTAATTCTTCTGTTTCATTGTATATTTTAACTAACCTTCTCAAGGCTGTCATATTAACTGATTCACTAATATGTATTTGTTCTAAGTAATTAACAAATTCTATAAAAGTTCCTAAATATCTATTATACTCGTCTTTTAAATTTCTATGTTCTAGTAAAACTAATGCCTCGTCTGGCTGAAAGCCTATTCTCTCTGGCCTATCTAAAAGCATTCCTCCAAATTGGTCTACAAGTTCTAATATATCGCTTTCTTTCTCACGTGGATTGCTATTACTATATCTATTAATCTCTTCACATATCTTGCAAAAACGTTTTCCAAAGCCCATTCCTCTTAAGTAATTTGCTCCTTCTTTTGCATATGAATGAATTTTTTCTAAATCTTGTGCATTGTCTACTTTTTTACAGTTGCATAATAGGGATGCCGTTAATAAAAGGTTTGAATCTACTTGAATTTTTGAATAGTTTAAAAACATTCTTACTAGTTCTGTTTTAAATACTACTGATTTATCAAAAAATATATTTGTCTTTTTTGATAAATAATACACTATTTCCATTTTTGATGCTAAATCTTCCTCTTCCAATATGTAATCTGCAAATGTATCCATCATATGCGTCCTCCTTTGTTCATAATCATACATTTTTATTATACGAAAAAATATCGTTTTTTTCAATATTTTTGCAATATGTAATAAAAATGTAATATTTATTCTATTGCGTTTCTAGCAAGCTCATCACATCTATTATTAAACTCATTATCACTATGCCCTTTTACTTTTATGAATTTTACTTGATGTGTTTTTGTTAATTCATATAGCTCTTTCCATAGTTCTTGATTCTTAACAGGTTCTTTACTTGAAGTTTTCCAATTATTTTTTACCCAATTTCCTATCCAATTTTGTAAAAATGCATTAACTACATATGCACTATCACTATATAAATCTACTTGGCATGGAAATTTCAGCATTTTTAATGCTTCTATTACTGCTGTTAACTCCATTTCATTGTTTGTTGTATTTTTCTTTTTTCCTGAAATTTCTTTTTTATTTCCCTGATACATTAGTATTGCTCCCCAACCTCCTGGTCCAGGATTTCCTGAGCAAGCTCCATCAGTATATATTGTAACTTTCTCCATCTTTTCTTTCCTTTCTTAAATTGCTTATTTTTAATCATAAAACATTTCTTAACTTTTATTGATTTTCTCATGTTTATTTGTATTTTAGCCGTTTTTATGGTATCATTATATCAGTTATGAAAAAAATATACAAGATAGGAGGTTCAATATGGGCAAAGTTTTAGGTATTATTGCAGAATATAATCCATTTCACAATGGTCATTTATATCACTTGCAAGAATCAAAAAAACAAACAAGTTCTACATATACAGTTGCCATCATGAGTGGGAACTTTACTCAACGTGGCAGTACATCTATCATAGACAAATGGTCTAAAGCTGAAATTGCTCTTTATTGTGGTATTGATCTAGTCCTTGAACTTCCAGTTTTATATAGTATTTCAAGCGCTGAAAATTTTGCAGATGGTGCTATTAAAATATTGGATTCCTTAAAAGTTGTTGATTATTTATCATTTGGTGCTGAAACAGCTGACATTCCTACATTGCAGCAAATTGCTAAAGTTCTTTATACAGAACCAAGACAATATAAAACGCTTTTATCTCATGAACTAAGAAAAGGATTATCTTTTCCAAAAGCTAGAGAAAATGCATTAATGATGTACCTAAATGATATAAGAAGATTTACAAATGTTATTTCTTCTCCTAACAATATTTTAGGAATTGAATATCTAAAGGCTTTGATGAAATATAAAAGTAACATTCAACCTGTTGCAATTCATAGGGCTTCAGTTGGATATAATGATTTGGAATATACAGATAATATGGCAAGTAGCACAGCTATTCGTAATATAATTAAAAATAATGGTTTTGATGTATTGAGAAATGTTATTCCAGAACCTAGTTATTCTATTTTAATTAAAAATATTAAACAAGGCCACATTGTTCCAGATTTATCAACTTTTGAAAAAGAAATTATTTATAATTTAAGAAAAATGGATGTTTCTGAAATTGCTGAACTTCCTGATGTTTCTGAAGGTTTGGAATTTGCTTTAAAAAATGCTGCAAATTCATGTAATACTTTGAATGAATTTTTGAATATAATAAAGTCTAAAAGATATACTACCACTCGTATTCAACGTATTTTAGTATATTGTTTACTTGGTATTACGAAAAAAGATATGGAATTGTCAAAAAAGGTTACTCCTTATGTTAGGGTTCTTGCTACTAATAAACGTGGGAAATACCTAATTTCTGAGATTTTAAAGGCTAACCCTAAACTTGAAATTGTTACTTCTGTTAAACGTTATTTGGATAGTAATCCTAATAAGAATTATCAATTATTGCTTGATAAGGATATTTGGGCTACTAATGTTTATACTATTGGCTATGAGGCTGATTCTTGGAATAATTTAGATTTTACTAAGAAGATTATTACACTATAATGTCGCTATTTAGGACGTTTCTCATGCGACATTTTTTAATTTAAAATTTTTATTATATATTATCTCCATATTAAATAACTAAAAAAGTGGGCAATATGATTAAATAAATCTACCAACCACTTTTTATTTTATATAAAAATCTTTTCCTATATTATTTTTAATTATCTATTTTACTTAAATCACTTAACATTTGAAGTAAATATTCTCCTGTATTTTTATCTCTCTCATCTTTTTCTAAGTTTCTTTTTCCAAAACAAACAAAACCATTCTCTTCATAAAATTCTCTCAACTTATCCTTATCTTCACATTCTAAGAAAATAAATCTTCCTCCTAAAATATCCTGAGCCTCTTTTATTTTATTACAAGCTAATTTTAACAGTATATCCCCTGAAATTAGTTTATTATAATTATTATTAAAATTTTTTCCGATTTGTCCTAACAAAGGTAAAGCAATAAAATAACTATTACTTTCTGCATCATATTTCGCATATCTTAAAAATCTTTTTCGTTTTTTATGGCTAAGGACTATTTTTTTAACATTAGTTACTTTATTTGCTATAGAAAAATAACCTACAATTACTTGTTTTTGTTTATATGGGCTAGTTACAATAAAAGTTTCAGCAATATCTTGTTTTGAAAACTCTATTGCTTTTTCTTTTATAAAATATTCCACATCTTTATTTAAATCACATTTATAATCTTTTAGAATTTCTTTAGTTTCTTCTTCACCAATAGCATTATAGATATCTTTCAAATTTATAACTTTATATCCCATTATTTTCCGAATATTTTCTTAATTTGTTCCTTATCTTTTACAGTTTCAACAGATTTATCAAATTGCACTTTTTTTCTATTTTTACCTTCTGCATTTTCTAATGCATCAATAAAAGCTGTTGCCGATGCTCTGTTTTTTATTAATATGTTTTTTAAAAAACTTTTTGTTGCCATAATTTATCAACTCCTATTTTATTATATGCGATATCTATAATATTATACTACATTTTTATGTTGATTTCAAATTTCGCTACTAAGTGTATACATTTTATCATAGAAAAATTTATTGTCAATACCTTTTTAGATATGCTTTCAATATCTTGTCCAAATTTTTTTCGTTCGCATCATCTATATTATGTAATTTATCTGGTTTGAACTGCAAAATATGTTTATACAAGAGCAGTTACTTTTTCTATATTATATATTAAATAAAGATTTTATTTTATTTAATATTTTTCTAAAAGCACTATCTTTATAATCCACCATAGCAACTTCACTTACATTAATATTTTCTTTTATATTATGCTCATGCTCATTATTCTTTCTATTTTCAAAAACATCAATATTATATTTTTTTCTTAATTCTTCTCGATATTGCTTTTCATTTTTATTTAAATGTTCCCTAAAACTATTTTTCTGCTCTTCTGTTTCACACCAATACTCTAAACAAATCATAGAAATTAAGCCTCTAGTTTCATTTTTCAGATCTAATTCTTTCAGAGGTCTTGTATAATCAAATTTACATTCATAATTTTGAGACGCATTATTTTTTAGAAAATTCATAAATTTATCTGGAATTCTATTTATATCATCTTGACTTATTCCTTTCAAATAAAGCAATGTTTCAGCCATTGCTATTCCATATCTTTCATTTACCATATTTTTCTCCTATTTTTGTTGTTCAGTTTCATCTAATATTTTTTCTTCATTAAGTATAGCTTCTTTTACTATTCTAATTGCTTCTTGCTCCATAGAAATTCTTACTTTTCTATCTTGTATGCAATCACTTAATCCATTTTTACCGCCTTGTACAACTTTATTTTTTCCTAATGTTTGTAATATATTTGTTATTTCGCTTACAGAAATTGTATCATACACTCTATCTATGTTTCTACATTCTAAACCACTTTGTGTATCTATATACTCTTTCAAAGCATTCATCATTTGTTCTTCTGATACCCCCGAAAGGAATTTTACATCTTTTCCACTTGCAATATATCTTCTAATTAGTTGAGGAATAGGACTAATTCGAGTTACTCTATCAGTATCATCTAACCTATGAATACTTCCTTGTATTGCTCCGTTATAATATAAAGATATATCCTTTTTTAAAGTTTGAGAATCATAAATACTTTTAGAAGATATTCCATCAAGTCCTTCTATATCGTTTGAATATTCATAATTTGCGTGTCCTACGCCCTCATATATTTTTGATTGAACTGGCATATTAAGAAGGCTATATAGTTCCATATAACTTCCAAGTCTTTCATTTGCACTTCTTCCAAATAATACATTTGATGCTGCAATATATTCTAATACTCTATTATGCATACTAGCAATTTCAATTTCAGTTATATGACGTCCCAATTTTGATTCTAAAAGTGAGATATCATCTCCAGCTTTTACATCTATCCCCTCTACAGTCGTTCCATTCATATACGCATAATGTCCCGGTTTAGTATCTTCTTGTTCTCCAACAAAAATCATTTTTGGCATATTTGATAAAACTTTTCTATATTCTTCTTTTCCATCTGGAAAATTTGATAAATCTCTATAATGTTCAATATCAGCAATTCCTACTGGAAAATTCATTGGTAAATTATATGTTCCGTCCTCATTTATTGTTATTTTCTCTTGATAATCTCTTTTAGCAACATTATATTCTTGAATTATTATTTCCATATCTCCTTGTGCAATCTTCTTTGTAATTTTTCCATTCACAATCATAAATTTTTCACTATCAATCATTTCATCATCAGAAACAATTTGTAATGTAATTTCATCAATTGGAAGTGTTCCAAAATTACCGCCACCTAATATACTAGCTTGACACATTTCTGGATAATATGAAGAAAAATTGTTAGCAAATGTTGCAGATTTTGAATGTCCTAATGGAATTATTTTATCACTTATCTTCATACCCGTTCTATCTTCAATGATATTTCTCGCATCTTCTATCATTGACTTTATTTGTGGTGCTGTTTTACTTATAACATCCTTATCTAATTGAGATACAACACTTTCAAATTGTTCATTACCGAAAACCTGGAATAAGTGGAACGATAGCAGGTGCATTAGGATTAATTCCTACCATATTACTTAATTCAATTAACCCTTTTTCTAATCTATAATACATTCTATCTAATGTCTGGTCTTTAGTTTCTTCTTTTTTATTTGAATTAGAAGAATTACTTCTAATTATTTCACCAGATTGAAATAAACTATATATTTCCTTCATACCTTCTAAGTTTTCTACATGTCCCTCAGGCATTTCTTTTTCATAATCATTAAGGCAATCCATCATTAATATACTTTGAGGTTTATTTGGTATATATACAAAATATGAATAGTTAAAACCTTTTTCTGGATTAGCTTCTACTAATACCACTTTAAAATCATTTTGTCTTGCATATGCTAAATCTTTTTTTAATTCTTTTTTATAATCTCTCATAACATTTAACTTTCTTTCTATGAATTCTTATTAAGATTATAACATTTATTTATGTTTTTTCAATATTTTTTGTTTTATTTCTACTCTTGAGCCTATTTATACCATTTTGTCGACAACAACAAAATGGTACAAAGGTGGCAATACCAGTATTTTCACATGTTTCTTTTACTTTATTTTTATTAAACTCAAATCTTAACTTTATATTTTATATACTTATCACATAAATTCAATGTACTTTTATTAGTAATTTCATCTTTAGGAATTAAATACATTTCTGATTTCTCATTTAGTACAAATAAAAAATCAATTTTAGTATCAATTAGAGTTTTATATGTTCCCCCATTAGTACCACCACAACTTTTTAAAGCTACTTGATATATACCATTAGCAGTTTTACAACCTGTTGATTTTACTTGAACTGTTTTCAAGTTTCCATCTTTTTCTATTACCAAGTCATAATCCTGCGTATCATTTAATGGAATTGAAACGACATATCCATTTGTAGTAAAATATGCTATTGCCATACCTAAACCAGAATTTCCTTTTTCTTTATTTGTTTTAAAATTCAT
>CALXJZ010000046.1 GCA_944388745.1 uncultured Clostridia bacterium | reverse complement strand
GTAATAACTTCTGCACCTGTTAATGTTGCAATATCTTGAAGCATTGCTTTTCTCTTATCTCCAAATCCAGGAGCTTTAACAGCTACAACATTTAATACACCTCTTAATTTATTTAAGATTAATGTTGATAATGCTTCTCCTTCCATATCATCACAAACTATTAGTAGTTTTCCTGATTCTTGCATTAAACTTTCTAGTAATGGTAATATTTCTTGTATATTACTTATTTTCTTGTCTGTTAACAATATGTATGGATTATCTAAAACTGCTTCCATTTTTTCTGTATCAGTTGCCATATATGGTGATAAATATCCTTTATCAAATTGCATTCCTTCAACAACATTTAATTCAGTATTTGATGTTTTTGATTCTTCAATTGTAATAACACCATCTTTTGAAACTTTTTCCATTGCTTCAGCAATTAAGTTTCCTATTTCTTCATTATTAGCAGAAATACTTGCAACTCTTGCAATATCTTCTTTTCCATCAACTTCTGAACTAATTTCTTTTAATCCTTCTACTGCAGTATTTACGGCTTTATCCATACCTCTTTTTATTGCCATAGGATCTGCACCTGCTGCTACATTTTTTACACCTTCTTTAATCATACTTTGTGCTAAAACTGTAGCTGTTGTTGTTCCATCACCTGCAACATCATTAGTTTTTGTTGAAACTTCTTTAACTAATCTTGCTCCCATATTTTCAAATTTGTCTTCTAATTCAATCTCTTTTGCTATTGTAACACCATCATTTGTGATAAGTGGTGCACCAAAACTTTTGTCTAAAACTACATTTCTTCCTTTTGGTCCTAATGTAACTTTAACAGTATCTGCTAATTTATTAACACCTTCTAATAAAGATTTTCTTGCATCTTCTCCAAATTTAATAACTTTTGCCATTTTTTAATTACCTACCTTTCTCTTAGGGGACGGTCCTAAAAATCCCTGCTTTTAGGGATTTAGGGACGGACCTCAATCCTTTATTAAATAACTCTTTTATTATTATTTTACTCAACGATTGCTAAAATATCTTCTTGTTTAACAATTATATAATCTGTACCCTCATATTTTACTTCTGTTCCTGAATATTTGCTTACTATAACATTATCACCTTTTTTAACAAGCATTTCTTCTTTTTTACCATCAATTACTTCTCCTGGTCCTACTTCTATTACTTCTGCTATTTGTGGTTTTTCTTGAGCAGCTTGTGCTAATATTATTCCACTTTTTGTTGTTTCTTCGCCTTCTTTCATTTTAATTAATACTCTACTTCCTAATGGTTTAATCATTTTTAATTACCTCCTTTTAGTGTTTTTAGCACTCTTATTGTTTGACTGCTAATAATTTATACCCATTTAATAAAAAAGTCAAGTGTTTTTTATTAATTTTCACAAAAAGTTCACATTCTATTATATTCGATGTAGGAATTGGTTATGATAACTACATTAATTTCTTGCTTTTTTCAGTATTTCTTTATATAATATATCTATGAAAAATTTAATTGTAGATAAAAAATATAATAATAAAAAATTGAATACATTTTTAATGTCTAAATTGCCAACACTAACAAACAATTTATTCTATAAAACATTACGAAAAAAAGATATAAAAATAAATGGTAAAAGAATAAGTGAAAATGTTAGTGTTTTTGAAGGAGACCAAATATTGGTATATATTTCTGATGATATATTGATGCCTTCTATTAATCTTGACATTTTTTACGAAGATCACAATATTTTAATTATAAACAAGCCATATAATATAGAAGTAACTGGCGAAAGCAGTCTAACATCATTAATCCATAAGAAGTATGAAAATTTAGAATTTAAGCCTATGCCATGCCATAGATTAGATAGAAATACAACTGGGTTAATTCTATTTGCTAAAAATAATGAAAGCCTAAATATTTTATTAGATAAATTCAAAAATCATGAAATAGAAAAACATTACAAAGCTTTAGTTTATGGAATCCCAAAAGATAATTTTAAAAGATGTGAAGCATATTTATTTAAAGATAATAAAAAATCACAAGTATATATTAGTGACACCTTCAAAAAAGGATATCAAAAAATAGTTACTACATATTCTGTTGTTGAAAAATATTCAGATAATACAAGTCTATTAGATGTTCAAATTGAAACTGGAAAAACTCATCAAATCAGGGCTCATCTAGCTCATCTTGGTTATCCTATTATTGGTGATGGCAAATATGGTATTAATAGTATTAATAAAAAGTTTGGTAAAAAGTATCAAATGCTTTGTAGCTATATTTTAAAATTTAATTTTAATACTGATAGTGGAATTTTGAGTTATTTAAATAAAAAAGAATTTGTCTTAAATAAAGATTAGGTATATTATAACTTTTAGAAGGTGTAAAATGAATATATTAAAACCAAGAAAAATACTAGTTGATAACTTGATAACTATTGAAAACTTATTAGATGAAATAAAAGCAACTGAAAAATTAGAGAATATAAATTTAGAAAATTATAAAGAAAGTAATATAGAAATTATTGATATTACTATTGGAAAATCCATAATTCATAACACAGATATTATTGATAGTAATCTATCTAAAAATACTTTTGTTGACATTGAATTTAATAATTGCAATTTTTCAAATACAAAATTTGAAAACTGTACTTTTATAAGATGTCAATTTAATAATTGTAAAATGACTGGAGATAGTTTTGTAGATAGCTTATTAAATAATATTAGCTTTACTGAATCAAATTTAAATTATGCTAATTTTGCAATGGCTAATATGGAAAATATTTTATTTGATAATACTGTTTTAAGAAATAGTAATTTTCAAGAAAACAAATTTAAAAATATTGTTTTAAAAAATGCTGACCTAACACAATCACAATTTTTTAAATCTAGTTTAAATGGTATAGATTTTTCGGATAGTATAATTGATGGAATTATTGTGTCTATTGAAGATTTAAAAGGTGCGATAATAAATGAATTTCAAGCTGTAGATTTGATTGGTTTAATAGGTGTGAAAATAAAATAATTATAAGTATAGCATATACTTACTTAAATTAATAGTACTTTTTGTAGAATAAAATGAAAAATTTGATAAAAACAGCAATTTTTAAAATTTAATTTGTATTTTCAATTGAATACTCCCATAAAATTTTAAAACCTTTTACTTTAAGTAATTTTAGAATTTTGTGATTATAAATTTTGGAGCAATTACGTAGCAGATATATAAAAATATATCTGCAATAGTAATTTTCTTTATTATATAATAATTTGATTTATTGTTTTTTATTATGTTAGATTTTTATATTTTGTCAATTTATTTTTGAATTCTTATAAAGCCTAAATTTTTAAAATATTCTATTACATTATTTTGGTATGATATTGCATCATTAGAAGAATTTTTTAATGAGTCAATTTTATTTATAGCTTCTTTCCATTTTTTTCTAACTTCAGGGGTATTTTCATTCATAAACCATAATTGATTTTGCCAATTTTTAAATTTAATATTTAATATATATGATTCCATATTTACTCCAACCTTTCGCTATTTATTATTACAATTAAATTATAATATATTTGTAGAATTTTTTCAACAAATTATTTATACTTAAATTTCTGATATTTTATCATTAACTACTACTACAACTCCTTAAAATAGTTTATCTTTAGAATAAGAAAAGCATCTTGTTTTATGAAATTTTTCAAAAGCTTTCTTCTTATCTATAATTTGTGATAACATTAAATTTATTTCGACTTTCAATATATATATTAATTTATATTTTTGTGCCTTTTGTACCTTTCAAACCATTTAATAAATATCCTGACAAAATATTACTATCAAAGGAATAAGTTATGCATTTTTCTTCACGATTTCTTTTTAAACTTAAATCAATAAGTTTATCAAGCAACTCTGTGTATTTTAAATTAGTTGCTTTCCATAAGTGAAAAGATAGTGAACCTGGTATTGTATTTACTTCATTGACATATATAGAATTAATATCTTTATCTATAATAAAGTCTATACGAATAACACCTGAACACCCCAAAACTTTGAATGTTTTTAAAGCAAGTCCTTGAATAGTTTGTTTTACATCAGTACTAATATCTGCAGGTAATTTTAATACTCCTGCATTCATTGATTTGTTACCTCCAATTTTTTTACCACCAGATATATATTTATCATTAAAGCTTAAAATTTCATCAGATTTTATAGGCTCTTCACATTCAGAAGCTTCTGCAAATTCATAATCTCCCATAACAGAACAATTAATTTCTTGTAAATTTTTGATTGCTTTTTCAATAAGTATTTTCTTTGAATAAGAAAATGCATCTTCTATAGCGTCATTTAATTCTTCTTGATTTTTTGCAATTTGTATTCCTACACTGGAACCTAAATTAACAGGTTTTACGATTACAGGATATGGAAATTCTTTTTCTACTGTATCTATAATATTTTCTAGATTTTCATTGTAATCTTTTAAAGTAAAGCATTTGCAATCTAAAACAGGAATATTATTATCTTTTAATAAACATTTGCAAACATACTTATCCATTCCACAAGCAGAAGAAATAACATCACTTCCAACATAAGGGAGGTTAAACATTTTTAAGTAACCTTGTAAAGTACCATCTTCTACATTTGTTCCATGAACAATAGGGAATGCAATATCAATATAGTCATATACACTACTTTCATAGAATTTCTTATTACATTTTAATAATACAACTTTATTATCCCTTTGCGCTAATGTAACTTGTGAACTAATATGAAGTAAATTCTCGATATTTTTATATTGATTGATGTCTCCTATAAAATTACCACAATACATTTTATTATCTTTGGCTATATATATAGGGACAACATCATATTTATTTCTATCGATATTTTCAATAGCTTGAATAGCGGTTATTATAGATACTTCATGCTCTACACTTTTACCACCAAAGAATACACCTATTTTAATTTTCATAATTAATCAAATCCTTTCTATATTATAATTATCTGGCAAATCATTTTCTAATAAAACTGTTATTTTATCGTTTATATCTAATTTTGAAATGCATTCTATAGCTTCTTGCGGAGTATTGACATTAAATATTCTATCTTCATTAAAGTTTGTAGAATAGATGCCATCTAAAATAGATTTTGCCGACTTACTGTTTACTATAAATATATAATCACAAATTCCAGTCATGTATTGACCAAATTCAAAATTGTATTTTTTTTCATCACTGCCTAATTCTATTAATCCTGGCGTAACAATTATTTTAATTCCCTTAAATTCTGCTAATGTATCTAATGCAGATTTGGAGCTTATAGGGTTAGAATTATATGAATCATCAATTATAGTAAAATTGCCATGAGGAATTAGCTGTAACCTATGTTCTACGCTTTTTATTTCTCGTACGGAATGTACTAATTTATCTAACGGAATCCCTAAATAGTTTGCAACACTTATTGCAGCTGTAAAATTTATAACGTTGTGTTTTCCAATAAGTTTAGTTTTAAATTCTATCTCTTTATTTGAATTTTTATCTAATAATATAAAAGATAGCCCTCGAGAAGACGAGGTTAAATTATAACTATTGTAGTCTAAATTTTTATTATTAACTCCATATGTTAAAATATTACCTTTTATATCCTGTCTAGCAAGATATTCATTATTATAATTTAAAAATATGACACCACCATTTTCCATAACACTATTTACTAATTCAAACTTTGTTTTTATAATATTATCAATAGTTTTAAAGCTCTCTAAATGCTGAGGACCTATTGAAGTTATAATTCCAATTTTAGGTTCTACTATATCGCAAATTTCTTTTATATCTCCCTTATTTGTAGCCCCCATTTCACATACAAAAATTTGATGAATAGGTTTTAAGTTTTCTCGTATTGTTTTTACAACGCCCATAGTTGTATTATAATTTTTAGGTGTAGTTAGTACTTCATATTTTGAAGATAAAGTTTTAGCTAGAAAATTTTTAACACTTGTTTTTCCATAACTTCCTGTAACACCAATTACTAATAAATTAGGCATATTTTTTAATATTTTTTTTGCTTGATTAATATAATATTTTTTTCCTAAATGCTCTATTGGAGAATTTACAAAATTAGCTATAAGCGCTATAATAGGAGAAACTATACTTAATATACAAAGCTTTATAAAAACTAAATTTCCATTATTATTTGTTGTAAATGTAAGTAAAATTAATATAGCTTCTGTTATAAACATTCTTTTAACTCTATGTGTATATTTAAAAGCTATTTTTGCTTTCTTTTTAGGAAAGTTATAAAAAATTGAAAAGGCTAAAATCAATATAGCACCTACAGAAACTATACTATTATTAAAAACTAATAGCAATGTTGGAAATATTATTAATAAAACTTGTAGTATAATTTTTGTATGGTTGTTTTTTATCCAATGCAAGTGTTTTTTGAGAAAATATGAATTTAGTTGAAACATATGCATATGAAAAACTAATAAAACTACTAAGTTTATTACGTATTCTACTATAATAATTTGTCTCATTAATTACCTCCACTTAAAAATGTACTTATAATTTTATTCACATATGCAGGTCTTTCTAGAAAAACATAGTGAGAACAATTTTCTACTTTTATAATACCTGCATCTGGTATAAGTTTTTCCATAATTTCTCCATCAGATATAGGAGTAGCAGTATCATTAACACCCCATATTAATAGAGTGGGAACATTTATATTAGGTAAATATTCTCGTAAATCTTGGTTTATTAGTTGTACTAATGTTTGTTTCATTACTGGGCTCGCATTTCTATAATCTTCAGAGCCAAAATTATTTTTTAATTTTAATATCAAATTTGGAAAAGTATCTTTTATAGGTTTTAATTCCAAAATCTTTTTGCAAACTTTAAAGATTTTTATTTTTAATTTTTGAGATAAAGTCTTTTTATGTACTATGCCGGCACTTCCTATTAATATTATCTTATTTACTTTGAAATTTAAGTTTTTTTGACTCATCAATTTTATTATAATTCTTCCACCATTAGAATGTCCTATTAAGTCTACCTCTTTTATATTTTGATTATTTATAAAATTAATAACAAATGTTACATAGTTATCTAAATTCCAACTAGTGTTAGGCTCTTGAGAATCTCCAAATCCTGGCATATCAAGGCAATAAACAGTAGAATAAGTAGAAACCGAATTAATAATTGGCATATAAGTATTAACAGTTGTTCCCCAACCAGGAAGAATCAAAACTGCTTTGCCATTACCTTTTTTTATATAATTTATCTTTAAATTATTTATAATCGTTTTTATTGAAATCACACTCCTAAAAATTATTCATACATTTCATAGATTGTATCATAATTATCATTATCATTAAAATGCCACCATTCAAAAGGAAATGGAGTAAATCCACATTCTATCATAGTATTTTCTAATAATGTAACATTATTTCTTGTTACATCATCTAAATTTTTGTAATAATCTCTATAACTTTCAATTCCGAAATGATCAAACTCTGTTGGCATTTTTAGTTCATTATTATTAAAATCACATAATGTAATATCTATAGCACTTCCTTTACAATGATTACTATTTCCTTTTGTTGGATTAGCAACAAAGTTCTCATTCGGACATATTTCCCACATTTTATATTGATATGCAATAGGTCTAAATGCATCCCATATCTTTATCTTTAGCTTTAATTTATTAAGTTTTGAATTGGCTTTTAATAATTTTTCAGCAGTTTTCTCTCTTAGCATACAAATAGGAGTTTTATATAAAATTTCTTTAGTAAAATTATTGGGTGTTGCATATATAATATCCAATATAAATCCATCCTTTTCACTTAATTCTCGCATTTTATATTTTGTCATAAATTCATTTTTATCCATCTAAATTCACCTCGAAAAATTTTTTATGATATTTTATATTTTTATATTATAAAAATCAACTCACACAAATTCACTACAAAAAATAAAATTCACAAAAAATTCACAAAAAAATTGACTATATGTTGTTTTGATAGTATAATTACATAAGGAGGAATCTATATGCCACAAAAAAAGTTTATAAGATTAAATATAAATGATAATTATCTTTCTTTTGGAAATGTATTTAGAATTATAAAAGAAGAAACAAATACTACCAATATGTTTTTGCAAGCTGATTTGTTCTCAATAATATTTAATACTTATAATATTGCAGATAGTACAGTTAATAATTACTGTACCGGTCTTAGAGCAATAAATCCAAAATACAGAAATTATTTTAAAGAACTGAAAAATAAATTTAATCAAGATAAAAATGTTTTGATTTTAACTATTGCCAAAATATTAGAATTAATTGAAACCGAAGAAATTGATGTTGATAATATTACTATAGAACAAATAAATTGTAGTTCAAGATTAAAGCATATATGTAATAGATTATATTCTATAAGTAAAAATGATTCAGATGTAAGTATAAAGTTATCAAATGAATTATATAGAGATTTAGAAGAATGTAATTTATATGATTTTATAGTAAAAGTATTGTTTTATGTTATATTAGATAAGAAACAACCGATATATATTAATGAACAATTAAATGATATAATTGAAAAAAATATATATAACACAAATATTTCTGTTAATGATATTCAAGAATTTATTAAAGTTCAATTAAACTCAGGTATTTGGTCAATAAGAGGTATCAAAGAATTAGCAAAAAAAAATAATCCATTTGCTTGTTATGAAATTGCATCAATGGAATTTCATGGAATAACTACAGGGAAAGTAAGATACGAAGAAGCTTATAAATATTATAAAATTGCAGCTGAGCATAATCATCCAGTAGCAAATTGGGCGATAGGTTATTTATATTATAAGGGATATATAGGTAACAAATCTAAAAGAGATTTATATTTAGCTTTCAAATATTTTAATAAAGCAAGAAAATTAAGATGCTCTAATGCTTTTAATAGTTTGGGATTAGTCATATTAAATGGTAGTGTACCTCATATAACTAAAAATAAAAGTATAGCTATTAAAATGTTTGAAAAAGCCATATCTTTAGGAAATATTTATGCCTACAATAATTTAGGAAAAATATATGAAGATGAAAAAGATTATCAGAAAGCTTACGATTACTATCTTATTTCAGCTAATTTAGGCGAAAGTTGGGCTGCAAACAAAATGGGTGAATTTTATAGAAAAGGTATTGCTAAAGGAAAAGATTTAAAAAAAGCATTTGATTATTATACTATATCAAGTGAATGTCCAAAATTCACTTTATGTCCATGGTCAAAATATAATTTAGCAAAATATTTTTATAAAGATGGAAATTTAGAAATTGATATAAAACAAGATATTAATAAGGCGATTGAATTACTAGAGGATATTTCAGATGAACTAATAGATGCATCTAAAGAATTGCTCTATATTTACTATGGTCTTTATATAAAAAATGGCAAAAAAGATAAACACTATTTAGAAAAAATTAATTTATATAAAGAAAAATGTGAAAAAAACATAAATTATAATGATGAAGTTAAACAAGATGTAGAAAATAGGTTAAAACAGATTTATAGTATAACTAAACCAATAGAAATATTATAAAAAAATAGATTAATTAAATACTAATGATTGGTTCACAATTACTGAAAGTGTAAGCCCATTCAATTTTAGAACATAATTCTTTCTTTATTGATATTTCTATTTTTGCTTTCTTAAAATTCTCTTATATCAATACTTTTGATAAGTTTAATGATAACGTATTATGGAGCGAACGTCGTAGTTATCTACAACTTTTTTCTCTTAACGATTGATACAAAAATCAATCAATTTATTAAAGTATATCATAATTTTTATAAATTACAATACTTTTATTAAATTAATTACTATATTTTAAAAGCAAAACACGAGCCCTACAATAGCAGAGCTCATGTTTTATTTTTGAAAACACAGTTTTACGTATTACAGAGTTGCATAGATTTGGTCAACTGCAACTGTTCTATCGTAGAAAGGTCCTCTATCATAATAATGAATAAGAGTCTCTCCGTTAGAATCTTTCATACAGTAACCATAATCATCCCGAACGATAGAAATGTTCTCAGGCAGAATAACACTGTAATAATAGTTGTCGGCTTCCTGTAATACCTGAATGCCAATCTTTTTATAGATTTCAAGCAGATATTCTTCCTTATCATACTTTTTAGAGTATTCAATGGGAACTCTACGATCATAATGAATAGGAAGCATAGACTGACGGTCTGTTGCTGTATTCATAACAGCAGTGCCAAGATCAATTGCAGAATCATTTTCCATACCTAACAATGCTCCTGCTAAGGTCATCATACCAGCTTTCTCAGTTGCATCATTCTTAGGCTCAGGGGTAGAATTCTTTTTACGAAGATATCTCTTATAATGGTCTTTAAAACCATATTCATATTCATGAGAATCCTTATCATACATAGATAAAAAGAATTCAATTCTTTCATCATTGAGAGAAATATCTCTGATTCGATATCCGTCGTTGATTATAGCAGCTTGCCAGAACTTCACATTGCCTCTTCCTGTCATAGGTGCTTCTCTTTCGAGAGCAACCTCACTAAAACACTTAATATTTTCAGTGCTATCATTCAACAATCCAACAAGGAAGTCAGTTGTTAAGATACTTTCAGGAATATCTTCCATTACTGGTGTGTCGTTTCCAAGACAAAGAGCAAAATAAAATTCTGGTGTTCGATATTCTTCAGGTGTAATATCCAAGAACTTGTTTTCTCCATGCCTCTTTGTAGCAAAACATCTAGCGCCGAGAATATACAGTTCATGTGTCAAAACTTCGGGTTTTCTTCTATATACAGAATAAAACCAATCATCACAATCGCCACGTCTGTCTACATACCGCATATTAACAGATCTGAACATAGCACATGCTACCATCTCCTCATCGATGAACTCAAGTGGCATATACTCAAAATCATTAAGTGAAAACTCCAGTCCATAATAATCTGTTGCAATATGATCTTTAAAGAACTGCTTGTCAAACTTTGCTGGATGTGCTTTGACATATTCAACGATATCCTCGTATGCACCTGATAATGCATGTAAGAAAAATTCTCTTGTACGATATTCCTCAGGAATATCTCTAAATTTAATTTTTCCATAACTATTGGCATATACATAGTGACCAGGTGTCAAATTGTCAGGAATGTATTCAACATTATCCCAACAATAAATCGGCATATCATCTTTGATTCCCTGTGAATAACCTTTTTGCTCGAACATTTCCTCGAGTCTCTTATAAGCCTGTAATTCTGTAATTTTCATGTTTTTGTCCTCCTTATTTATTTTTTTAATGTTTACATGAATTTACGTAGTTCGGAGGACATAGTGCCCTCCAAATTTTGGTAAGGGCTACTTATATAAAAAGTCCTATACCTTATTATACTATATTTTACATAATATTGCAAATTCTACAGGCTATTTCCTATGAAAGTAAATACTTTTCTAAAGTTTATTCACTTTTAAGAACTTTTTATACATAAATTAATTCGCTAAAAATAATTTCTTCAGCTTGTGCCTTAATAGAGTTCATTGTTCCTACCCAATAAAGCATATCTGTATTTTTCATATCTTCTGTTAAATCACTTTTTGCTTTTAACTCACTGATAATCTGTTGCATTCTAATATCTACTGTTTCTTGTAATTCTTTCAAATGTGTATTTAATGTTCCTTCAATAATCATTATAGCATAATTAGCTTTTTTATACTCTTTCAAATATTTTAATCTCATTCTTCCATACTTGTTTAATATAATCTTTTCTTGTTTAGGCATTTCTAGGTTTGGTATATAAAAATCTCCCTCTAAATGATATTCAATGCCTGTTCCTTCATCATTTTTTGTTTTTTGTAATTCATTATTCATAGTTCTATTCCTCCTTTTAAAATCTAGTATCATTATTTTTCTTTTTATTCTTTTTCTATTTGTTTTCATCTGGTATAGTTACTTTTCTAGCAATATTATTTGCAATTTCATTTTCATCATCAGTAAATATACCATTTTTGTATAAGTCATCACTAACTATTTTATAGTTATTATCTTTGTCATAGCAAATTCGCTTATGAAAATGTCCCATAATTCTATACCAGAAGTCTT
>CALXJZ010000045.1 GCA_944388745.1 uncultured Clostridia bacterium | reverse complement strand
TCTGGAAATCTTTCTTTATTCCTTCTTACAGCTAAATTAATATATTTTGTTTCATAATGATATAACATAGCTACATCGCTATCTAGCATTACTTGTTTACCCCTAATTGTATAAATTAAATTCTTAATATTTTCCGTTTCAGATTTTACTACATCTAATTTTTTATTTACTAAAATAACATTATCATTTTCTTTTTCCATAACTATCACTTTCCTTATAATATAACTTATAATAACATATTTGGATGATTTATTATTATTTTTACTACATTTAGTACCATTTGTATGATATTACTGTATTGTATATTATAAAACATTTGTTTGTAATTGTCAAGTGTTTTTTTTTATTTATTTTTATCTAAATCATTTAGTTTCATAAGATTGAATTATAAAATAGTTTTGAGGTTCCAAATTGGAACCTCAAGTTTTTATGTCTATTTATTTTTTTGATAAGATTAAGGTATTTTTCAAATATAAATGTGATTTTTCTAAATTAGGTGGTATATTAGATTTACCTCCTTTTTAATCTTTCCTTCCCATGATGGTTTTTCTGACCATATACCATCAATATCCTGCCTAGAAATATGAAAACCAATAGGAAAATCATGCGTAGCAGGTTCATAGTATATTGCAATTCTCCATTCTCCTTCTAATAAATTATTAGAATTATCTCTGTATGAAATTCCTAAAAAGTCAAGGTCTTTTTTTAATCTTTCAATTAAGTCTGGAGTTGACCATATATTTTTGTCTAGATTTTCATCAGAAATACATCCTGGAAGCCACAATAATTCCTTTGAGTCAGAAACGTTTATATCTAACTTCCGAACATAATAGGAATGACTACTTTCTTTCTTCAAAGATTGTCTAAATCTAATCTCTCCTATTATTACAATATGTTGATTAAATTAGGAGATAAAAAAATTATTGTATAGTTATATCAACATAATTTAATGTTTTTTTCAATATCAATTAGTAAATTTTATAATTTATTTCTGTTTCAACCTCAAATATCCCAATTCTTCCCAAACATTATAAGCCAGATTAAGTCTAAAAACTAAAGTAGGTTTAGCACCTGCCCTGTTCTTATCAACAACACAAGCATAGTATCTAACATCAGGATTTTCGAATTTTTTCAAGTCATAAAATTTAGTATCAACTTCTTGTAATGAATATTCATATTTATCTAAAGTATCTCTGTTAATCTGTTTCATCAAACATAAAGTATCTAAAACCTCTTTAACAGTTCTGCTAACTGCTAAATCATTTACGTTTAGATTTACTGGCAATGTATCACTTTCAGCTAGTTGTAAAGTTGAACAGATATAGATTCCTAAATTTTGTGCTAAATTTGAAAGTATTGTAGCTGTTTTCTTTAATTCTTCACCTATTCCGATATTTGCTGTATCTGTTTTTAAAGTATCATAAAATACATATTCTATTTTTTCTTTGTAGTAATAATTTAAAATTACTTTTCTTAGCTCATCATTTGTATGGTCTGTTATATTGATAAAATATATTGAATTTTTTATTTCTTTATTTACCCAATCTGTTACACTAATTACTTTCTTAAACTCACTAGAAACCTCCATTAATCTTTTTACAAAATCTAATTGTTTTTCTTTTTCTCCCTTTTTTACAAATCCGTTTTCATCTACTTCTACTTTTTTGCCTTTATCTGGTCTAAATTTAAAATCTAATAGTTCTCCTTCTGTTTTTTGTATTTCTTGACCATGCAATTTTTGTATAGCTTTATTATTTAATATTGTAGTTATTAAACATAGTTTCATTTTCTCTTCTGACATTTCATTTGATATAATTAAAACTTTCTTTTTGTGTACAAAAGCAGTATGTGCTGCAATATCAATTGTGAACCTACTTTTTCCTGCATTTGAAGGCATTGCAAATGCCATAGTTTCCCCTTTTCTTATTCCTTTAAATACTTGTGTTAAAATTGGAAATGGCAATGGTAAACCATTTGTTAAGTTGTTATCTCCTAATTCTAAAAAACTTGTCAAGCCTTCATTTAATATACTTCTTTTAAATTTTTCAGTATCACTTACTTGAATTACTGCATTTTCGACTTCTTCAACTGACATTTTGTCATATAATTCATATTCTTTAATTTCAACTACTTTGTCTTGAATTGCCTGAATTGGTATTGCTAAATAATGTTTTCTTAATACAAAAAGTTTTCCTAATTCCAGATATACTTTTTCCATATTATATTGTTTATCTTGAACCTTTTGTTTTAATTCGCCTTTTAATTCATATGTTCTTTCGTTTTCTCTTGCAAAGTTAAATCCTTCTTTTGCAGCTTCTAGTGTGTATGCACCACCTTCTGTAAATAGTACACTTTTATATATATTCAAGATTTCGCTATCTTCAAAATAACAATCATCATGTAGAAAATAGTATTTTACAATATATTTAGGGTCATTTAATAATAGTCCCATATATATGTGTTCTAATTCTATATTACTTAATAATGGTGGATATATTGATTTATCTTCTTCTTTCTTTTTAGCTCTCTTTTTAACTACCTTTTCTTGGTTTTCTTCATTGTTTTCCATTTCTTTTATTTCTTGCAATTTTTCCATTGCAGCTTTATATTCTCCATTTGCTAAATCATCTTTGATTTCTTCGATTAATTCTTCGTTTTGCTCTGTTACTGGTATGTTATTTACTAATTCATATACTTTATCTAAATCCATCTTTTTCCTCCTTTAATTTTGATAATATTCAATTTTAATACCAATAGGCTAATTTTAGAAACGAATTTACAAGCTTGGTCTGTTCTTCCAATTCATCCTTATTAGATACATCATAATTTTTTCCTTTTATATCTCTAGATTCTAATGTCCATAGTAATGCTTTTAGTCTTGGGAATTTTTTAATATTTTTCTGCATATAAAAAATTAAGTTGCACAATTTTTTATAAATTTCACTTTCATTTTTTTTCTCTTTTTTAAATTTATCTATATCTACAATTAATTCAAAAGGTTTAGTAATTCTTAATCTATAATTATCTTTATCGAATGTTTCTAAAAAATTTTTATAACTTTCACAAAATATTCTATACATTATATTTCTCCCTAAAAATTTTTAATTTTTTCTCAAATTCTTTTTTCTTGCTTTCAAATAAATCTTCTCTTTTTAATATTTCTTCTATGATATTATTCAGTATTTTTTTATTGCAATTTGGCATTATTTGATTTAAATCCTCAATATCTTTTTCTGCAAGTCTAATTATTTTGCTTACAACAACATCTTCTTTTGATAAAATATATACATTTATATATTTAAATTCTTCTAATTTTGTTGCTCTTTCTTTATAAGTTGGTGAAAGTATTGTACTTTCATACTCTAACATATCATAATCTCTTAATAAAGTAAAAACTTTTCCGTATTTTACAGGATAGCCTAAATCTATGAAGTCTATATCTAAAGTTGCTCTAGACGTATACTCACCTAAAATGCAAGCTCCTCCTCCAATTATATAGATGTCAAATGAATCTAATTTAAACAGTTTTGTTACTTCTTCCATTTCATGTAGTATTTCTATTAAGTTGTCTTTTATCATAGATACCTCCTTGCTTTTGTTTCTATTTTTTATTTATTATATATGTTTAAATTCCTGAAATCAATATAAATTTAAAAATCTAATTGTTTTTTATGATTTATTCTGTTATAATGACATCTATAGAAACTTGTTGATATATTTTCAAATCCATACTATTGTATGGTAGAAAGGACATTATGGTTTACGATGTAAAAATTCGTATCAACGTATTTGAAGATGAAGAAGATGATGTACCAATTCAGGAAATCAAAATTCAATCTTCAGCAATGAATCGGGATGAGCTGGAAAGGGTTAAAAACTTGATTTTTGATATGGCAGTTCGACCGGAATCTAACAACGAATAGAAGGCCCTTTGGGTCTTCTTATTTTATAATATAAAAATGGAGTTGAATAATTATGGCATTTGATGGAATAGTTACAAGAGCAATAGCATCAGAACTTCAAGAACTATCTGGTGCAAGAATAGATAAAATATTTCAGCCAAATAAAAATAATATTTTAATTGGCTGTTATTTAAATAAAAAGAATTTCTTAATTAATATAAATATAGATTCAAGTAATTATAGAATTCATTTAACCACTCACCCAAAGTCCAATCCTCAGGTTGCACCTAATTTTTGTATGGTGCTTCGTAAACATTTATTAGGATTACATATAAAAAATGTAATTACAAATAATTTAGAAAGAGTAATTACAATTGAGTTTGAAGGTTTTGATGAAGTTGATGATATTTTAAACAAAAAGCTAATTATTGAGTTAATGGGAAAACATTGCAATATTATATTATTAGATGAAGAAAATAATATAATAGATAGTATGCGTCATATACACCAAGAAAATGGTTTTCGAAATATAGTTCCACATACTAAATATGTTTATCCTTCTACTGAAAAACAAAACTTTTTAGAATGTTCGTCTTTTGATGATTTTTCTAAGTTAGTACCTACTACAAGCAGTTTGGGTGATTTACCTTCTATTATCGCTAATCTATTTAATGGAATTAGTCAAACTTTTATAAAGGGTGCAATTTACGAACTAGGAATTGAAAGTGTTAATTCTGAAAGTTTGGAAAAATTATATAATTATATTCAAACTGTTATTTATAATACTGATAATGGTAAGTTGGAGTTTGGATTATTAACTTATAAAAAGGATAAGAAGGATTATTATATTAAAACTTCAGATGATGCAAAAACTGCTTTTTCTTTAAGTTTCTTTTTAGATGATTTTTATTATGAAAAAGAATCTTCTTTAGAGTTTAAGACTTATCGTGATAGTGTTTTTAAGATGATTTTAGAAGTTTTGAATAAGTATAAAAAACGTCTTGATAATATGAATAAGAAATTGGCAGAATGTGATGATATGCAGAAATATCAACTTTATGGAGAATTGATTACTGCAAATTTATATAGAATAGATAATAAACCTGTTTCTGAGATTTCTCTTGAAAATTATTATGATAATAATAAAGAAATAGTAATAAAGTTAGATAGTAGATATTATCCATCTATTAATGCTAAGCGTTTTTTTAAGAAATATAATAAGTTGAAAAATACTTTGGAAATAGTAACAAAACAAAAAGATGATACTTTAAAGGAATTGAATTATATAGAAAGTATTGTTTATGAGTTAGAAGCGGCATCAACTTTGGATGAAATATATTCTATATTCGAAGAAATCTCTGAAAATGTTATCTTTTCAGATAAAACTAGAAAACTTTCTTCTGAGAAAAAGAATAAAGTAAAGAAATCTTCTTTAACTAAAAATAAAAATGTTTCATTTAACCCTATTAAATATACAATCGGAAATTATCAACTTTTAGTTGGTAGAAATAACAAAGAAAATGACTATTTAACTTTAAAATATGCATCAAAAAATGATATTTGGTTTCACACTAAGGATATTCATGGTAGTCATGCGATTTTAAGATTAAATTCTAATGATATACCAGATGAAGATGTATTAATTAGATGTGCTGAAATTGCTGCTGCTCATAGTAAAGCTAAAAGTTCTTCTAATGTTCCTGTTGATTATTGTGAAGTTAGATATGTTAAAAAAACTAGTGGTTCAAAACCGGGCATGGTAATTTATGCTCATAATCATACATTATATGTGAATCCAAAAGTTCATACTTCATCTAATGTATAACAAATTTAGCCAATATGATATATTTAAAATATTTTGAAGTATATTGGGGGGACCTTTCTAGAAAATGTTTGAACGCATGTGAATTACATTTTCTTGAATGGGGATTACGAAAAAATATTTTAAATATATCATATTGGCTTTTATATACTATTATTTATGAAGTGTGAATTTTTGGATATTATTATCTACCAAAAGATTAGAAATGTCAAAACTGTTGCGACTACTATTTGTGAAGTTGTCAAATCTTTTGGTAGTAATTCTATTTCTTCTTCTTCTTGTTTTTCATTTACAATACTTACATTGTATGAAGAAACATCTTCCAGTTTAAAAAGTAATTCGAAACTTTGAGTATCTCCTTGTTGTAAATCATTTATTTGTATATATTTTCTTCCTAGAAATACATCTCTTTTTGAATATAAATCAACTTCTACATATTTTCCATTTAAACCTTCTCCATTAGGATTTTGGATAAGCCCTCTTATTCTTCCATTTACTTTTGTTGCTTCAGCTTGATATATGCTTACTTCTTCTACACTATCTTGTCTTTCAATATCTCTATAACTAGAATTTAATCCTACATATATTAAGAAATCTGATAGTATAAAAAATGCTATTACTAATACAAAATACATTGCATATTTTTTTATTTTATCCATTTTATTCTCTCTTTCTTGTGTTAAATATGATAACACTTTTGATATCCACGTATATATTATACCAATTTTTCCTTTATTTTTCAAGGTTTTTGGTAAATATTGTTTTCAGAATTGCAAATTTATGTAAAATGTGCTATACTTTATATATTGCTAAACAGCAAAAATAATTAATAAGGAGGTCATATAATTATGACAGAAATGACACGGAAGGTACAGGAGCAGATAGACTTTAGAGTGGGAAAAGCGGAACTTATGACATTTAGTAATTCAGATATGTTTGGAGTTAAAATTCCTATGAATATGACTAGATACAAAACAACATATCTATTTTCTTCTCATTCGGATCAGACTTTATTTTCTTGTCAAAATGTTACTTATAGTTGTAAAGGTATGCTTAAACCTTTGGCTATTTATTTCAGCCAAACTATTACTGAAGAAAAAAAGGATGACATTTTCTATTTAATAGAAAGTGAGAAAAATATGGATAATCCGCAGGAACAACCAGATTTAGCATCATTGGTATTTGTAATCAGTACCATGTGCCATGTAAATATCAGATTAGAGTTGGGTTCTCCTGACTCGATGTATGTTTACAACTAATTTTTAGGAGGAGTTTGCAATTTAAACTCCTCCGCTATTTTTATATTAATTTATATCTTTATTGCTTTGCCAAGATAAGTTGAATAAATACAAATCTTATCTACTTTTCTATTCAAAGCATCTTCAAGAGCTTTTTTATACAATTGTAATTGATTATCATATTTTTGTATTAGCTCCTCTGCCCCGTTTTCTAAATAATCTGTTTTGTAATCCAATAGTACTAAATTGTCATTTCTATCAATATAGTAAAGGTCAATTATACCTTGAACTAATATATTTTCTTCTACATCCTTTTTATAGATTTCCTTTGCAGGAATTGTCATATAAAATGGTTCTTCTCTATGCACTTCTTTTGCATTTTTTAACTCTTCCCATATATCTGATTTTGTAAATTTTAAAATTGCATTTATATTAATATTCTCCGCTTCTAATTGTGTAATAATCTCCCTATCTTTTAAATTATTTACCAATTCTTTTATATCTGAAAGTTCATAATCTTTTCCAATCTCAAGTTTTTGCATACATAAATGTAATAAAGTACCTTTTCTTGCACCAGTTAATTTTTCTTGTTCATCACTCTTCATAAATTTAGGTATTTCAAATTTATCATATAAAGATTCGCTATATTCATCACTTGAAAAGTTTTCAACAGCTCTTCTAACTCTATTATCTTCATTTGCCAATTCTTTTAATTCAGTTACAGAAGTCTTAGTTGGAATTGCAATTGATTCTTCATATTTATATTTATTTTCTATTACATTTTGTATATCTTCTATGTTTTTAAATTTAACAATAGAGTCATTTAAATTATAATTATCTAGCAAACCAATTACATCAACATCTTCATCATTTGATTTTTCTAGAGATTTCATCAAATCAGATTTGTTATGTATGTGTAATTCTGCTATATCTGTTATATTTTCTTTTTCATACATATACACAAGCATTATCCAATCTAAATATTTTTTGTATTTCTTTAATAAAATTGGATTAATTTTATTTTCATCATTTAAAGGATATTGCTCAATTTGCCCCATCATTTTTTCTTTTGCTTTATCATAATCTTTTTGAATTCCAGTAATAAATAGCTTTTCTTTAGCTCTTGTTAATGCAACATATAGGATTCTCATTTCCTCTGAAAGTGTTTCTGTTAAAATTTTATTTCTAATTGCTGCTTTACTCAAAGTGTCATATTGTATTTGTTTTTCATAATCAATATATTTTACACCTATACCCATTTCTTGATGTAACAATATACTTTCATTTAAATCCATTAGATTGAATTGCTTTCCAGTGCTTGATAAAAATACAACTGGAAATTCAAGTCCTTTACTTTTGTGTATACTCATTATTCTAACAACATTTTCATTTTCTCCAATAATTTTCGCTGCTCCTAAATCTCCACTGCTTAGATGGATTTTTTCAATAAAATGTATAAAGTTATATAATCCTTTAAAACTTGCTGTCTCATATTGTTTAGCTCTTTCAAATAACATCCTTAAATTTGCTTGTCTTAACATTCCATTTGGCATAAGGCTAACATAGTTATAATATCCAGTATCTGAATATATTTTCCAAATTAGTTCATCTAAAGCTAAATATTCTTGTTCTTTTCTCCAATTATCTAAATTGTTCAAAAATTGCTCTATTTTATTACTTAATTCTGCGTCAACTGATATTTTAGCCTTTTGCATACATGTATAAAAATTATCTTTTTTATCACTTAAACGTATTTGTATTAATTCATCATCTGTAAATTTTCCAATTGGTGACCTTAATACTGTTACTAATGGAATATCTTGAATTGGGTTATCTATTATTTTTAGTAAACTCATTATTGTTTGTATTTCTATTGAGTCTAAGTATTCTTGTGAACTATCTGAAAATACTGGTATGTCTAAATTTAATAATTCTTGTTCAAATATTGGCGCAGATTTTGAAGTTGCTCTTAATAGAATAACGGCGTCTTTATATTCTATATCTCTGTATTTCTCATTTTTTCTGTCATATACTTGAAATTTATTCTTTATAAGTTCCTTTATTTTATTTGCTACAAATCTCGCTTCTAATTCAATATCTTCAATGTGTTCTTCTTCAGTATTTTCACTTTCTATATCTTCTTCATTTGTTTCTAAAATTTCTTGTTCTTTTGTTTGTATTATATGAATCTCTGTCTTTTGATTTTGATTAATCTCTGGATAGTTTGCACCTAAGTTCAAATATTCTTCTTTATCATATAATATATCTCCTAATTGATGGCTCATAATATCTTGAAAAATGATATTTGTAAAATCTAATACGTTTTTCTTGCTACGAAAGTTCTTGAATAACTGGATTTTCAAATCATCATTTTCGCCTTTATCTTCTTTTTTCTTGTAGGTATCATATTTGCTTAAAAACAATTCAGGCATTGCTTGTCTAAATTTATATATACTTTGCTTAACATCTCCTACCATAAAAATATTTTTGTTGTTTGAAACAGCTGTTAAAATGTATTCTTGCACTAAGTTACTATCTTGATATTCATCTATTGCAACTTCTTTAAATTTATTTTGATATTTTTTTGCTATTTCACTTTTTTCAATATTTCCTTCTTTATCTGTTTTTAAAAGTATTTTTAATGCAAAATGCTCTATATCATGGAAGTCTACTATGTTTTTGTCTCTTTTTCTTTTCGAAAATTCTTTTTGAAATTCTAAAATTAAATTTTCTAGCTTTTTTAAGACTAAATACATATCATATATATCTTGATTTGCTTCTTTTGAATTGCAAATTAAGATTTTTTTAGATATGTTCTTTATTTTCTCTTTTACCTCATTTCTTACATCTTTTGCTTTTTCCTTTATCTCTAAATTGCTACTTTTTCTAGGCCAGGTAACAAATTCTAAATTATTGGCAATAGTATATGCATCCTCCCAAGAATTTGTATGTTCTTTTAGAGTTTCTAATTGTTCAATATCACTTCTAATTGTTTGCCAAAATTTTTCTAATTCTGGTTCAACACTTAAATGTTTTTCTATTCTATTTAATGCTGTAATACTATCTACTACAATTTCTTTTACTTCTTTTAATAATTCTTTTCCCCATATTGTGTTACTAAAGTCTTCTTCTAGTTTATCTTCTAAATTAAACATTTCAATTTTTTCGTTTAGCCATTTTTCAGGGAATGGATTGCTTTGTATATATGAATATATTTTTAAAACTAAGTCCTTTAAAGGTGTATCATCTCTGTAGCTTGTATATATATTTATTAATTTTGTAAAATCTTCATCTTCTTTTTCGTATTTTTCTTCAAATATGTCATCAATTACTTCTTGTTTTAATAATTCTATTTCAGAGGTATCTGCTATTCTAAAATTTGGAGATATGTTTTCTAATTCATAGAAATAGTTTCTTACAACTTCTAGACAGAAGGAGTCTATTGTACATATACTTGCTTTGTTTAATAGGGTTATTTGTTTTTGTAAATTCTCGTTTTCTGGTTCTTTATCTAATTTTTCATATATCGCATCTAGTACTCTTTCTCTCATTTCAGATGCTGCTGCATTTGTAAATGTAACTACTAATATTTCGTCTATATTAATTTTTTCATTTAATACTTTGTTTATTATTCTTTCTACCAATACTGCTGTTTTACCACTTCCGTGCTGCTGCTGCAACTAATATGTTTGAACCTTTTTCATTTATAGCCTGCTCTTGTTCTTTTGTCCATTTTACTTCTCCCATAATTATTTTTTCGACCTTTCCTATAATTTGAATTTTTATTATTATATCAAATTTATCTTTTAATTTTCAACAAAATTTCCTATTTTTGATTTACAAAAAACAATAAACGATGTATAATCTTATGTATACAAGGAGGCAGAGTTATGTTAGAAAAGAAAATTTCTTTATTCTACAAGCACCTAGTTCTTTTTAGTCTTTTGACAGGAATAGTTCTCAATCTTGTAAATACTTCTTCAATTGTAGCCATGCTTTCGTATTATACTTTACAAAGTAATATTGTCTGTTTTTTTACTTTTTTTGGTACTCTTATATTAATATTTTTAAAAAAAGATTATCGGAATAGTAAAATATATTATGTGATTAAAAGCGGAGTTGTTATAGCTATATTTATCACTGCTATAATATATCAAATTGCTTTAATGCCTTATGGTTTTCAAATGGATTATAATTTTTGAAATCGGTATTTAGCAAATATGCTTGTACATGTAATTTCTCCAACATTAGTCATTTTGGATTATTTTGTTTTTGATTGTAAAGGTAAGTTTAAATGGTTTTATCCATTTTTTTGGCTATTTATACCATTTTTTTATGTTATATATGTATATATATATCATTTATATGGTGGTAGATTTTTTGCAATTGGAGGTTCAAGAGATTTTGCTTATGTTTTTCTAGATTATAATCAGATTGGTTATATTGGTGTAGCGAAATTTTTAATTGCAATGACTATTTTTATACTGGCAATTTCTTATTTGCTAGTGTTAATTGACAAAAAGCTAGGAAACTTGAAAAAATAATTGGTATTCAGATATTTCCCTATACCAATTATTTTTATTTTTTATACTTTTTTCTTAAGAATTTTTTAATAGACATTTTACTCATTATATGTTAAAATTTCTTTTGTTGAAAGGGATGATTTTTGATGTCAGATTATAAAAGGTATGATCCTAATTTTAAATCTGGTTTAAGTAATGAACAGGTAAATGAAAGAATAAAAGAAAATTTAATAAATCATGATACAACTGTTCCAACAAAAAGTGTTAAACGTATTTTATATGAAAACTTTTTTACATTATTTAATATTTTAAATTTACTACTTGCAATTGCAATTTTTGCAGTTGGTTCATATAAGAATATGCTATTTTTGTTTATTGTTATTATAAATACTGCAATTAGTACAATTCAGGAAATACATTCTAAACGAGTTGTAGATAAATTATCACTTATGGCCACATCAAAGGTTAATGTTATTAGAGATTCTAAAAAACAAAATGTTTCTATTTATGAACTTGTATTAGATGATATTGTTGAGTTTAATACAGGAAATCAGATTCCAACTGATAGCATAATTCAAGATGGTGAAGTTTTAGTTAATGAGTCTTTTATTACTGGAGAGCCTGATAGTATTACTAAGAAAAAAGGTGATACTATTTTGTCTGGAAGTTATATTATTAGTGGAAAATGTTTGGCAAAAGTTGAACATATTGGAACTGATAATTATACAGCAAAAATTTCTAGTGGTGCTAAATATATTAAAAAAGTGAAATCTGAGATTATGACTTCATTGAATAAGATTATAAAGGTGCTTACTTTTGTAATCATTCCTATAGGTGCATGTATGTTCTATAGTCAATTAAATATCGATGGAATTAGCATTCAAGATGCTGTCGTACAATCTGCTGCATCAATTATTGGAATGATACCCGAAGGTCTTGTTCTTCTTACAAGTACAGTTCTTGCAATTAGTGTTATTAGATTATCAAAATCAAAAGTTTTAGTTCAAGATTTGTACTGTATTGAAACTTTAGCAAGAGTTGATACTTTGTGTTTAGATAAAACTGGAACTTTAACAGAAGGTTCTATGGAAGTAAAAGATTTTGTTTGTGTTAATACTGATAAAGGTGATATGGAAAATATTTTAG
>CALXJZ010000044.1 GCA_944388745.1 uncultured Clostridia bacterium | reverse complement strand
TCAATAATATATCAAAATGAAGTAAATAGTTACACAATAGCTGAATTTGAAACTGAAGAAGAAGAAACAACAGTAGTAGGTTATCTTCCTTTTATTCATGAGGGAGACAGTTTAAAACTTTTTGGAAAATTTGTCGAACATAAAGATTATGGAAGGCAATTTAAAATAGATACATTTGAAAAACTTATGCCCAAAACTGCAAAGGCAATAGAAAAATACTTAGCAAATGGAAATGTCAAAGGAATAGGTGAACAATTAGCAAAACGAATTGTCAGAAAATTTGGAGATGAAACAATTTATGTTTTTAAGCATGAACCAAGTAGATTAGCAGAAATTAGAGGGATTTCAGAAAATAAAGCAAAAGAAATGGCAGAAGATTTTATTCAAAATTGGGAAGTTTGGCAGATTGTAGGTTTTCTAGAAAGATTTGGAATTGGAGCAGAAAATGCAAAAAAAGTTTATGACTTATTAGGTGTAAATGCAATAGAACAAATAGAAAAAGATCCATATATATTAATTGATATAGCACGTGGAGTAGATTTTAAGCAAATTGATAAAATGGCTTTGGATTTAGGAATTAGTTATGATAATGAGAAAAGAGTAAAAAGTGGTATAAAATACGGATTAATTAGAAGCACATATAATGGTCATAGTTGTGTCTTAAAACAAAATTTAATTGAGTTTGTAATTTCACTTTTGGATGTAATGACCGAAAATGTTGAAGATAATTTGATTTCTTTAAGTGTAAATAATGAAATTGTATTAGAAAAAAGAACTAATGTGGAAACTGGAGAAGAACAAGAATATGTATATTTAGCTTCATATTATAATGCAGAAGAAGAAATTGCATTTAGAATAAAAAGACTTCAAAAAGCAAAAAATATGAAAAAAGTTGCATCAATAGAAAAAGAAATCAAAAAAGTGGAAAAAGAATCAAATATCGAATTATCAGATAAACAAAAAGAAGCGGTAAAATTAGTAAATGAGGATAATGTTGTAATAATAACAGGAGGACCTGGAACAGGAAAAACTACAATTATAAAAACGATTATAGACATATATGAAGAAAAAGGAAAAAAAGTAGTTTTAGCAGCGCCTACACGGAAGAGCGGCAAAAAGAATGACAGAAACGACTGATAGAGAAGCATCTACTTTGCATAGACTTTTAGAAATAGGAAAAATAGATGAAGATAGTTTATATAAAAATGTGGGAGATTATGAAGGAGCACCGATAGATGCGGATTTGATAATAGTTGATGAAATGTCAATGGTAGATATGTTTTTGATGAACTATCTATTAAAATGTATATATCAAGGAACAAAATTAATATTAGTCGGAGATGAAGACCAATTACAATCTGTTGGTCCAGGAAGTGTTCTAAAAGATTTAATACATTCAGAGCAAGTAACAACAATTCATTTAGACAAAATATTTAGACAGGCTGCAAAAAGTAAAATAATACTAAATGCACACCAAGTAAATCATGGAGAACCTTTTGTACAAAAAGAATCAGAAGAGATTGAAGAAGAAAGAAAACAGGACTTTTTTTTCATAAAAGAAACATCGCAAGAAAAAATGCTTGAACAAGTTATTTCTTTATGTACAGGAAGATTAAAAAACTATGGCAATTATGATTTTTTTCAAAATATTCAAGTGCTTTCACCAACTAAAAAAGGGATGTTAGGAACAAAAGAACTAAATAAAGCAATACAACAACAGCTAAATCCAAATGCTGATAATAGAGTAGAAAAATCAAGTATGGGTGCAATATATAGAGTTGGTGATAGGATAATGCAAATAAAAAATAATTATGATATGTATTGGGAAAAGGAAAAAAATGATAAGTTAGAAATGGGAAGCGGAGTATTTAATGGAGAAATAGGAACGATTACAAAAATAGATGAAAGAGAAAAGCAAGTGGAAGTACATTTTGATGATGATAAAGTGGCTTGGTATGAGTTTTCTGGATTAGACCAAATAGAACATAGTTATGCTATAACAATACATAAAGCTCAACGGAAGTGAGTTTGATGTTGTAATTATGGTTATACCACCAACTGCGCCTATGTTATTAACTAGAAATTTGCTTTATACTGGAATAACTAGAGCAAAGAAGTTGCTGATAATTGTTGGTATGGAGAAAGTGGTTGAGTTTATGATACAAAATGTGGATAGCAAAAAAAGAAATACAGGTTTAGAATATAAAATGAGAGCAGGGATTTAGGGGACGGTCCTAAAAATCCCTAAAATCAGGGAATCGGGGGACGGACCTTGAAATAACATTTCTTAATGTACAAATTTTCTAATAATTTATATCATTTCTCGGCTAACATTACAGAATATATAAATTCTAAAATTATCAAGCAGGCACCTCTCAAAGCAAGTTTGAGATTCTCCTACTTGATAATTAAAGAATTTCTAATATTCTTTCATTCGCATTCGAAAATTCATAAATTATTAGAAGATTAGTAATAAAGAAAAAATATTAAAGAAGGTCCGTCACCACAGTCCCTAAAAAGCGGGATTTTTAGGACCGTCCCCAAATCCCTGTTATAGGAAGAAGGTGAGTACTAAAAATTTTTATGATTTGATTTTAGATTTAGTTTATCCACCAGTGTGTGGAATTTGTGGAAAGTTTAACCAAGAATTTTTATGCAAAAAATGTCAAAAAATGCTAGAGGCAGAAGCAAAATTTAAGATAGATAAAGTTGATAATCAAAAATATTTTTTCGAAAGTCATTTATATATTTTCAAATATGAAGGAATAATAAGAAAGTTGATTCTAAATTATAAATTTAATGAAAAATCATTTCTATATAAAACATTTGTAAATTTTTTGTTAAAAAATGAGAAATTCTTTGAAATTTTGAAATCTTATGATACAATAATTCCAGTTCCAGTAAGTTCGAAAAGAATGAATGAAAGAGGATATAATCAAAGTGAATTGTTAGCTAATGATATAGTAAAGCAAATTACTAAAATAAGTTCAAAGCATATGTTAAATGGAATTTTAATTACTCAAAAGGAAAATATACAAAAACTTAAATGTGAGTGTGTTACAGATTGTCTTATAAAAAATAAAAATATTATTGAACAAAGTAAATTAAATAAAGAACAGAGACAAAAAAATATACAAGGTGTATATATTTTGAAAAATAAAGAAAAACTAATTAATAAAAAAATACTATTAATTGATGATATATATACAACTGGAAGCACAGTAAATGAATGTTGTAAAGTTTTGCAAAAAGCAAGACCTAAAAAAATAGATGTATTTACAATAGCAAAAGATTAATACATTAAAAAATAAATGAAGATGTGTCCAAGAATGGACAAAATGTCGCATAAGAAACGTCCCCAATGCGACATGGACAAAGGAGGAAATAATGGAAGACTTAGTTGAAAGTATCTTAGATTATATACGTTCTGATTATACAGATTATGCAGTAATGATAAACGGAGAATGGGGTTCAGGTAAAACTCATTTTTGGAATAATAAAGTTAGAAAAAAAATAGAATCTATGCAGCTAAATGGTAGAAGATATACAACAATTTACATGTCTTTATATGGTATATCAAACTTAGAGGAAATAAGTAAAAAAATCTTTATTGAAACAACACAATTAATGGACAAAAACTTGAGAAAATTTATGAATAATAATGAACAAACAACAATTCCTGAATATGCAAAAACAGGGATTGATATGGCAAATTTATTTGGAGTAACACAAAATGGAGATAAATTAGATTATGCTGAATTTTTCTCAACTGATGATAAGGTTTTATGTTTTGACGACTTAGAAAGAGCAAATGTTGATGTTATTGACATTTTAGGATATATCAATAACTTTGTTGAGCATGACCATATAAAAACCATAATAATTTGTAATGAAAAAGAGTTATCAACAAAATTAAAAAGTTCAAATATAGAGATGAAAACATTTATAGCAACGTACTTATTAGACAAGCAAAATGAATTAACTAAAGCAGATAAACCAATAGTTGAAAAAATACAGGATAAAATTGAACATGTCTTTGACAAGGCAAATGACTATGAGAGAATAAAAGAAAAACTAATTGGAGAAACTTTTGAATATGCTCCAAAATTCGATTATATAATAAATGGGATTTTAATGAGATATGAGAGTAATCCTGATTTAATTAGATTTTTAAGAGAAAATACTGGATTTATAATATCAACTTTTAATAAGAGCGGGACTAGAAACTTAAGAATTTTAAAACATGCATTAAATGATTTTAAGAAGATATATGAAATGGTAAGTAAAGCATATCCAAATACAAGTAATAGAGTAATGCAAACAATGTTGATATTTACAATAGCTGTTTCATTTGAAATCAAAGCAGGAAAAATAACAAAAGATAAATTTGTAAATATCAAAGATAATGAAGAATATAAATCAATTTTGGTATCTTCTAGAATCTTAATGGATAATAGACAATTCTATATAAAAGAATTTGATAATAATTATTATTATAATTTTAAATCAGATTATCGTTTCTTTAAATTTATAGAATACTATGTTAGAACACGTATCTTTGATATGAAAATATTTAAAGAAAACATGGAAACTATAATAAATACAATAGATACAGAAAATTTACCAGCATATAAGAGATTATTAACTGAAGAATATTGGAAAATACCTGATGACCAATTCGATGGTGTAATTGAAGAAGTATATAATGATGTAAAGGAAGGAAAATTAGAATTAATTGATACAGTAAAAATATTTGCATATTTTAGTTATTTTTCAAGAAAAGGTTTAATAGATTATGACTTAAAAACATTAAAAAATACATTTTTTACAGGTATGAATTTAGCATCATTAAAATCAGAATATTGTCCAAATCCAAAAGAAGAATTAGGAAAAGTAGCAATTGACGAATTAGAAGAAGACATGGACGATATTTTAAAACATTTTAATATGTTAAATGAACAATTATTAGATAAGAAATATAAAGAAATAGCAGATGATGTAATGAGATGTATACCTATGAAAATGGAACAATTTTATGAAAAATTTGATAAACAATGTATGGAAATACCAATATTTAAATATGTTGACCCATATCAATTATTTCAAAGAATATCATGTGCAAGTAATGAAGATATAGTTTTAATTAAAGAAAAACTTGCAGACAGAGCTGAAAGATACACAAAGCAAATTGAACCTGAGATGAAGATTATAAAACAATTAAAGCAAATTATTGATGATTATTTAAAAGGAAAAGAGCCATCAATAAAAACTGTTATGCTTAAAGATTTTGCAAAGGAATTAGGATATATTTTAGACAAATATAAACCAAGTTTCTTGCCTAGAAAAGACGATAAGATAGAGGCTACAGAACAAGAAATAATATAAAAATAATGTAAAAGAGATTAGTAAATATAAAGAAGTTAAGATAAATTGCTAATAACTTCAAAAATTACTAATCTTTTTTTGACAAAAAATGAATAAAAAACAAGTAATAAGAAATAATAACAATATAAACAAAAAAATTGAAACGAAAAGGGAGGAAAATTATGAAAGCAACTGGAGTTGTAAGGAGAATAGATGATTTGGGAAGAGTAGTAATTCCAAAGGAAATAAGAAAAACATTAAGAATAAAGGAAGGGGATCCACTTGAAATATTTACAGATAGAGAAGGTCAAGTAATATTAAAAAAGTATTCACCAATTGGAGAGCTATCTGAATTTGCAGCAGGTTATGCAGAAACATTATCAAAAACAACAGGACATATTGCATGTATAACAGATAAAGATACAATTATTGCAGTATCAGGAGGTTCTAAAAAAGAATTTTTAGAGCAAGATATAAGCCAAGAATTAGAACAATTAATGGAGGATAAAGAAGTATATACAAGTAAAGATAATAGTGATATTGCGATGCCAATTACAAAAAATGATAATCAAGAAAGAAAGCATAATGCACAAGTTGTATATCCAATAATATCAAATGGAGACACAATAGGAACTGTAATATTAATGTCAAAAGAAGCCAATGGAAAAATGAATGATGTAGAGAAAAAAGTTGCTCAATCAGCCGCAACATTTTTAGGAAGCCAAATGGAAATTTAGCTTGTCTTTTTAAAATTGTTTTCGTCAGTTAATCCAACTATATAATCAATAGAGGTTTCATAAAATTTTGCAAGAGTAATAAGATGTTGTATAGGAATAGTTCGTTTACCTTTTTCATATTTAGAATAGTATTGTTGAGAGATTCCTAATAGTTTTGCAACATCTTTTTGATACATATCATGATCTTCTCTTAAATCTTTAATTCTTTTGAATTTCACTGTAACCTCCTTGTAAACCTTAAAAAATTTAATTATATTTTAACAAAAAATATTTAGAAGTAATTTTAATACATTAGAAGTCGTGTATATAAATATATTTTTAGATGTATACAGTATATTAAATTAAAAAATTGTAATTAAAATTTAAAAATTAAATTAAGAAACTTGAAATAGTGAATTATAGCTTGTTTTAAAATTAACAATGATATACAAGATGATGTATATGAAAGATACATAATTAATCGTGTGTGAAATTTGAAAGAGGAAGAATAAATAGCAAGAAAATCTTGCTATTTTCGTATTTATGTAGTAAAATTAGAACGTACTTAATGAATTTGAACGAAAAACTAACAGAGTTATACAATAATCAATACGTAAACAAATAGAAATAAATAACATAGAAAAGAAAGGAAATGACAAAAATGAAAGCAATAGAAATTAGAAACAAATATTTAAAATTTTTCAAGGAACACGGACATGCAGTAATACCATCTGCACCATTAATACCAGAAAATGACCCATCAGTATTATTCACAACAGCAGGAATGCAACCATTAGTACCATATCTATTAGGTGAAAAACACCCACAAGGAACTAGATTAACAGACTATCAAAAATGTGTTAGAACAAATGACATTGACGAGGTAGGAGACAATAGACATCTAACATATTTTGAAATGTTAGGAAACTGGTCATTAGGAGACTATTTCAAAGACGAGTCAATTCAAATGAGTTTTGATTTCTTAACAAAGGAATTAGGAATACCAGTAGAAAAGTTATCAGTAACATGTTTTGCTGGAGACGAGGATTGCCCAAAAGATGAAGTTTCAGCAAATGCATGGAAAAGAGCAGGAATTCCAGAAGAAAGAATATATTTCTATGGGAAAGATGATAACTGGTGGATAGCTGGAGAAGAAGGACCATGTGGACCAGATACAGAAATGTTCTATGATACAGGAAAACCAGCATGTGGACCAGATTGTCAGCCTAGTTGTGATTGTGGAAAATATGTCGAAATATGGAATAATGTTTTTATGGAATATTTCAAAGACCAAAATGGGTATTCTAAATTAAAACAAAGAAATGTAGATACTGGTTTAGGATTAGAAAGAATGACAATGTTATTACAAGGAAAAGAAACACCTTTTGATACAGAATTATTCTTACCAGTAATGGATAAACTAAAAGAAATTCAAAAAGTAGATATAATCGAAAGTAGAAGAATAGTAGCAGAACATTTGCGTTCAAGTATGATGATAATATCTGATGGTGGTAGACCAAGTAATTTGGATAGAGGTTATGTATTAAGAAGACTAATCAGAAGAATGATAAGACATATGAACAAATTACAAATAGATTTAAATGAATTATCAACTTTAATAGATATAAATGTTGATAACCTAAAAGAAATGTATCCAGACTTAGAAAAAAATAGAGAAGTTATAAAAAATGTAATAATAGAAGAAAAAAATAAATTTGTAAAAACACTATCACATGGCGAAAGAGAATTTGAAAAACAAGTTGCAAAATTAAAAGAAAATAACGTAGACACAATTCCAGGAACAGTAGTATTTAGACTTTATGATACTTATGGATTTCCACCAGAAGTAACAAAAGAATTAGCTGAAGAAAACGGATTTAAAGTAGATTTAAAAGAATTTGAAAAATTATTTAAAGAGCATCAAGAAAAATCAAGACAAGGAGCAGAACATAAATTTAAAGGTGGATTAGCAGACCAAAACGAAAAAACAATAGCATATCATACTGCAACACATCTTTTACATGAAGCATTAAGAGAAGTATTAGGAGAACATGTAAAACAAAGTGGTTCTAATATAACAGAAGAAAGATTACGTTTTGACTTTACACATCCACAAAAAATGACAAAAGAAGAAATCCAAAAAGTAGAGGATTTAGTGAATGAGCAAATAAAAAGAGACTTGCCGGTAACATGTGAAGAAATGAGTTATGAAGATGCTAAAAAATCTGGAGCAATAGGATTATTTACTGATAAATATGGAGATAAAGTAAAAGTATATACAATAGGAGATTTTAGCAAAGAAATTTGTGGAGGACCTCATGTAACACATACAGGAGATATGGGAACATTTAAAATTAAAAAAGAAGAGTCTAGTTCGTCAGGAGTTAGAAGAATTAAAGCAGTTTTAGTGAAATAGGGACGGCCTCCAAATGCACTAATTTATGCAAAAGGGATGGGTTAACCTGGCACGTTTGCATGTTTCAGTGCAAAGTAACACGTCCCCAATGCACAGAAAGGAATGAGAGTAAAATGGAAGATTGTATTTTTTGTAAAATAATTAGAGGTGAAATTCCTTCAACTAAAGTTTATGAAGATGATGAAATATTAGCTTTTAATGATGTAAATCCAGCAGCACCTATTCATATATTAGTAATACCAAAAAAACATATTAATTCTTTAGCTGATATGAATCCAGAAGATGAAAAATTGGTTGGTAAAATTTATGGGGTTATAAATAAAATAGCAGAAGATAAAGGATTTAAAGATGAAGGTTTTAGAGTAATTGTAAATTGTGGTAAAAATGGTGGACAAGAAGTAATGCATTTACATTTTCATGTTTTAGCGGGAAAAAGACTAGGAGAAAAAATTGTTTAAAACTCTACACTTTTTGTAATAAATGTGGTATAATTATAATAGAGTGAAAAGAGATACGGAGGTAAAAAATTATGTTTGAGAGTAAATATAGTAAAGTATTAACTGTAATATTAGTAATAGTAATAATAGCAGTATTAGGACTATTAGGATTTTTAGCATACAACTATTATCAAAACTATGTAATATCAAGAGATACATCTGCATTTGTTGATGATTTCCAAGGTGAAGTTGCTGATGGACAGGCAAATGACAATTCAACAAACACAACTGATGAAAATCCATTTAATCAATTACAAGATTCTAATACTTCTTCTGGCAGTACAACACAAAAGACATATAAAGGTTTTGGAGTATTAGGAACAATGGAAATTCCAGCAACAAACTTTAAATATCCTATTCTAGATAAAGTAACAAAAAAATCAATTGAAACAGCAGTTGCATTTTTATATGGTGTAGGAATAAATGAACCGGGAAACAGTGTTATTATAGGACATAATTATAGAAATAACTTATTCTTCTCAAATAATAAGAAACTAAATATTGGAGATAAAATATATATTACAGATAATGATGGACAAAGATTAACATATACAATATATAATAAATTTGAAACAACACCAGAAGATACATCTTTCTATCAAAGAGATACAGGTGGAGTTCCAGAAGTTACATTATCTACTTGTACAGATGATAGTAGTGCAAGATTAATAATATGTGCTAGAGTTGAAGATTATAATGCTTAAACAATTTAATAAAAAATAAATTTAAACTAAGAGAAATAAAAATCTCTTAGTTTTTTTATGCAAATTGACTTTTATGTAAAATTGTTGTAAAATATAGTTAGTTTTGTTAAAGGAGAAAAAAATGGGATTTTTTGAAAAATTATCAAAAGTATTTAGTTTAGATACTGAAAATGAAACATCACAAATAGAACAAAAAAATGAGGGCTATGAATTAGATGGAAGTATTGTGTTAGAACTGGCAAAAATGAAACAAAGAATTATAGCTATGGAAATACACTATCCAGAAAAGGCAGATGAAATCAAACAAAAGATACAAGAACTTGAAAACTATATAGAAAATAGTGTTGAAATGGATTTAGAAACACAAACTCATATTAATGAATTATATCAAGAAATAAAAAGTGATTTTAGTCAGTTTAGCAAAGTTAGTGAAGAAAAATTTTTACTTAGTGAAGTTAGAATTATATATAGAGAACTAAATAAGATATTTTGTGGAGAAGAAAATAGCGAACAAGAAATAGATAACAAAAAAATTTCTGAATTAGAAGATAAATTAAATGTTTTAGATGGTAGAAAAAAAGAATTTGATGGATTAAAACAACAACAATATATTCAAGCTCTTATTAATGCTAAATATAGACTTAGATGTTGTAAAATGATGGCAGATAATTTACGTATAAATGAATTTGCTAGCGCTCCAGAAGTAGAAAGAATTTTTTATGCTAATATTTTTGCGGAAGATATAAAAAATATGGGAAGCATGATTGATAGAATAAAATTCAAATATGAGTTGAAAGATTTACAAATATCTTTAGAAGAGCAAGAAAAAAACATAGATAAAATAATTAATCAAATAGGGAATGCATATGCTGAGGAAAGAGAAAGGCTTATTACAGATGTTTTTGATGAAGATTATATTATACGTTTATATGTTAAAACTATGAAAGTATTGAGAGATAAAATAACATTTTTAGATAAAGATACAGAAAAATTAAAGCAAGAGATTGAAGAAAAACAAAGACAAGAAGAGGCAGAGAAAAAAAGGCAAGAAGAATTAGAAAAAGAAAGAGAAACATATAAAGGTTTAACAGAAGAACAACAAAAAGAAAAAATTGAACAAATTGATGAAAGTAATTTTGACCCAATTCAAAATTATAAAAATATTTTGTCTTATGAATTAGACGTAGCAAATGAAAAAGGATTATTAACTAATAGAAGTCTATTAAAAACTGAAGGAAGCATAGTAATTAGAGTAGATAAATCTAAATTATATAGTATGATGATGGAATTAAAAAAACAAAATATACAATTCGGAATATTAACAGATGAAGAGCAGTCAAATAATTTTTTAATTCTTCCATCAGGAATTGATTGGAATGAGATTGAAAAAAAGATTCCTCAAAAGATAGAAACGAGGTTGCAGATTGTTAGAAAGTTTAAAGGTAACGTGAGTTCGGGATTTGTTTATTTGTGTAATCAAATTGGAAAAGAATATTTTGATAATATAGCAATAGATTCTGATGGGAAAATATATTTTGATAATGATGTATGTTCTCCAGGAAAAGCAGCAGAAAAATTTTACAAAGTGTATAATAAAATAGAAGATATTGCAAGTAAAGAACAGGATATAAAAGATATAAAATACTATTTAGAAATACCATATAAAAGACCAATATGTCCAATTTTAGAACAATTAAAACAAGCAGGAATAGAATACTATATTTTACCTGCTGATGAAGTAACAAGAAAAGAGAAAATGACTAAAAAGATATATATTGACAGAAAAAATCTAGAAAAATATAAAGAAAAAATACATAGTGAAATATCTAATCAAGAAAAAGGTCAAGTTACAATAGGCTTAGAAAATGTAGATTTGAAAGATTGGGCTTTTGAAGGGACTGATATTCCGTTTATAAAAGAAATAGAAGAAAAAAGATTAAAAGAGCTAGAAGAAAAACAAGCAGAAGAAAGGAAACAGGAACAAGAAAGAATAGCAAGAGAAGAAAGAAAAAAACAATATGCAAGTTTATCTGAACAACAACAAAAACAACAAATTAAAAAAATAGATGATAAAAGTTTTGATGTTACACAAAGTTATAAAGATATATTACAATATGAAAAAGAAGTTGGAGAAGCAAAAGGATTATTAGACGAAAAAAGTGAAATGGCAACAGATGATATTTCTTTTATGAGAATAAAAAGAGAAGATATTTGTGAATACTTGATGAATGCAAGAGAAAAAGGAATTAGAGTTAGTATATTACCAGATGTAGATGATGATAAAAGTAATACTGTAATTGCTATAACAAAGGGTAAAACTATAAAAAAAGATATGAATTTTGAAGCCGATGGATATGATGAATATATGTATCGTAGCCAAAAGTTATGCAATATAAAACTGTCAAAAGGATTTGCTAAATATCTACAAGAAAATAATACAAATAGGAATGTGAAAATATCAGATAAACTATATCCATTTTTATATACAGATAGAAATTCAACAGTAGAAAGAATTGAAGCAAGGGAATCAATAAGAAAAACATATGAAAAATTAGTTCAAGAAAAAGGTAAAACTCAAGTACCAGAAATGAAATTCTATATAGAAATACCATACTTAAGACCAATGCTACCAATACTAGAAGTGCTAAAAACAGAAGGGATAGAATATTACATCCCACCAACAGATGAAAAGACTTTAAAATATAATGAAACAAAGAAAATATATATTGATGTAGAAAACTTAGAAAAATATAAAGAAAAGGTACATGGGCAAATTTCAAATGGTCAAAAAGGTCTTGTAGTAGTAGGAGATAAAGGATTATCAGAAGCGGATTTGATTTTAGGAGATTGCAAAAAAGATTTAGAAAGATTAATAGAAGAAAAGGAATTATAATATTTTATAAAATTCCTTTTCTTTTTTTGAAAAATTGTATATAATACATAA
>CALXJZ010000043.1 GCA_944388745.1 uncultured Clostridia bacterium | reverse complement strand
GGAGTAAAAAACAGATGCAGAATTTTTGAAATTCCGCCAACCATAAACTACATTGTTGCAATGCCTAGAATGAAGAAATACATAGAATATTCAGCAAATATATATGCTATTTACCTAAAATATTTTGCAAAAGAAGATATACATGTTTATTCAATTGATGAAGCCTTTATGGATGCAACAAAATATCTAAAACTATATAAAACAAATCCGATAGAACTTGCTAAAACAATTATAAAAGATATATTTAAAACATATGGAATAACAGCAACAGCAGGTGTTGGAACAAATATGTATTTAGCAAAAATAGCATTAGACATAACAGCCAAACATAATCCGAACAACATAGGATATTTGGATGAAGAAAAATATAAAAAAGAATTATGGAATCATAAGCCACTTTCAGACTTTTGGCAAATTGGAAAAGGAATAGAAAGAAGATTGAACAAAATGCGAATCTTTACCATGTATGATGTTGCACATACAGAGCCAAAAAGGTTATACAAAGAATTTGGAGTAAATGCAGAATATTTAATAGACCACTCTTGGGGAAAAGAAAGTTGTACTATTGCGGATATAAAGAAATATAAACCTAAAACAAATTCAATTTCAAATAGTCAAGTACTATTTGAAGATTATTCTTTTATAAAAGCAAGATTAGTATTAAAAGAGATGGTAGAGTTAGGAAGTTTAAGACTTATAGAAAATAATTTAGTAACAGACGCAGTTGGACTATATATTGGATATTCAAAAGACACTATAAAATCAACAGGAGGAACGAAAAAAATAATAAATTATACAAATGTATATACAGAACTTCTAAAGGCATTTTTAGAAATATATGACAAAACTACTAATAGAAATGTTGCGATAAGAAGAATAGGGGTAAATTTTGCTAATGTAATTGAAACTGAAAATGTACAATTGAGTTTATTTGCAGACCAAGAAAAAATAGACAAAGAACGAAAACTAGAACTTGCAATGTGCAGTATAAAAAACAAAATGGGAAAAAATACAATTATTAGAGGAATGAACTTAGAAGAAGGTGCAACAACAATGGTCAGAAACAAATTGATAGGAGGTCATAATGGTGGTGAATAGAATAGCAAGAGCAAAACAATTTCTTCCATTTGATGCACTAAAAGGACTACAAGAGGCTCTAAGAGAGAAAGAGATAGAGTATGAGGAAAAGAAAGAATTGTCTGAAGAGACTTTAGCAGAATTAAATAATGTATTTAATAAAATTGAAAAAGGGAGTTTTGTGAAAATTAGATATTATAGGAATGGAAGATATAGCGAGATTAAGGGAATAGTAACATATATTGATTATATAAAAAGGAAAATTCAAATTGATAAAATAGTAAATATAAATATTTGTGATATTATAGATATTTTAATATAAATTACTAACTCATTATAGAATCTATCTTCTACATTTATGACAACCCATCTGTCAGTATATGGCTTTGCAAAGGCAATCCCATGAGGATTACCTTGAAGAACCTAGATATCCTTGTTCAGAAGTTCTTCTAAAAAGCAAAGTTTGTCTCCGTGATAGAGTTCCATTAATGAGTAGAAGGTATCCAAATCTCCTTCATGTTCTTCTATAACATACAAAACAGCTTTATGCAAACTAACAAAAATAGAGAGAAAAACAACGTTGAAAATTTTTTACTACATATAACAAGTCTTTATTTTTTAAAATAATTATGATATTATGTTGAAAAAACAAAAAATGGAGGAAGAATATGAATATAGGAATAGATATAGATGGAGTCTTAACAAATGATGATGATTACTTAATTGATACAATAACAAAATATGTATATGAAAACAATTTAGAAGGACTAAAAAGACCTTATGAATATGAATATAGAAAAGCAAATTGGAATCGAAGTATATTAGATGATTACAGAGAAAAATATTTTTGGGATTATTGTCAAAAAGAACCTGCAAGAAAATATGCAAGTGAAGTAATAAAAAAACTAAAAGATGAAGGAAACAACATATATATTATAACTTCTAGACATTTTACAACAGAAAATACTAAAGAAGGAGAAAAAATAAGAAAAATTGTAAAGGACTGGCTAAAGAAAAATGAAATAATATATGATGGACTATATTTTTCACCAGATAAAACAAAGGAAATAGATAAATTAAAAATAGATATAATGATAGAGGATAGTCCAGAAACTATACCAACATTTGTAAAACATACATATATTTTTTGTTATGATTGTAGATATAACCGAAATTTGGAGTTAGAAAATATGACAAGAGTTTTTAGTTGGTATGATATATATTCCAAAATTAAAGAAAAATAGTTTAAAAGATGTAATCATAAAAGAAGATGAGGTAGAAATAATAATCTAATTATGACTTAATAAAACGATTAAATTTTAGGAGTAAAAAAGTATGGATAAGAATTCTATAATTGACTATATTACAAGGAAAATAAATATAGCATATAGTGTAAACAAAAAATGTTGTATAAGTTTTGTGATTTCTGATGATATAGAATTAAAAAAACAGATACAAGAACAAATATCTTCAATGGATACAAGTAAAATTCTAGATGAAAGAATTATAAACTATGACTTTTATGAAAATAGAAATAATGGATTAACTAAATATTCAAGATTATGTAAGGAAAAAGGAAATCTTATGCTTGTAACTGAATTAGAAAGATATGCCGAATATTTAAAACAAACAGGTCAAATCACAAATGTTGGCAATTTTTATATGAATGCCTTTAATATGCCTAGAGACAGTTTTTATTTACAAAACGATGTTAGAATTATTTTATTACTAAATCAACAAGAATATGATATGTTTTTAAATGAATATGGTGATTCTTATGCACATATTAGAGAAGATATAGACAGTATAATAGGGAAAGGTAGAAACTCACAAAATATACAAGAAAATGAAGACAATGAAAGATAAAACAAATATTAAATAAAAAAGAAACAACGAAATAAGCAATAGAAATATTTTGTGGATATGGCTAAGTGGTAAAAAAGTATAGAAATTATAAAAGAAAGAGAGAACCTGAAATTTCAAAGTTCTCTCCTTCTAGTCTTTGTGCTTGAAAAAACAGAGTATTAGTCTATGTTACTTGATATAAAGCGTGATTTGAATTTATTTATACAAAAGTGTTACTTTACGATTATTCACTTCAATCAATTTTTCCTCTTTCAAATGTTTTAACTCTCTAAACATAGCAGACCTGTTAATAGCAAGATAATCAGCCAAATCCTTAAAAGAAAAAGACAAAAAAATATTATTATTCAAATGCCCCTTTTTATACTCCATCTCAAAATACTCAAGAAGTTTTTCCCTAATTTGTTTCTTTTCTAAAACCTTAATTCTTTCATTTTTTTCCTTCATCTTAATATTTATAATATCAAACAAATTCCTAAAAAAAATATTAAAATAATTATGATTCAAATTTTGCGGATTAATCAATTTATCATAATCAATAACCAAAACATCAGTATCCTGTTTTGCAATAATTTGATAATTTTCGCTATTAGTCAAAGAAATATTAGTACCAAAAACACTATCTTTATAAAGATTATCAATTACAATTTCATTTCCATTATATTCAATATTTAAAATTTGAGCATATCCCTCTAAAATAATTCCAACAATATTTTCATTTTTTATAGTAGGCAAAATCTCTTGATTTTTATTGAATTTATAGACGTGAACGCCCAGTAAATCAAACAATTTATTTATTTGAGATTTTGTCAAATTCTCAAAAGGAGTAGCCATAACCATCACCTGAAAAATATTTTAACAAAAAAATAAAAAAGGTGCAAGTGCAACTTGTATAATTTAAAAATTATATATAATATTTAGACATGAAAAAAATAAAAGGAGGAACAAAAGAGATGAAAATTGTAAAAAGAGATGGACACATTGTAGACTACGACCCAGAAAAGATTAGAATAGCAATAGGAAAAGCAAATGATGAGGTTAAAGGAAAGAAAAAAGTAACTAAAGAACAAATTGAAGAGATTATTCAATATATAGAAGAATTAAATAAAAAGAGAATATTAGTTGAAGATATCCAAGACATAATTGAAGAAAAATTGATGGAATTTGATAAATATGAATTAGCTAAAAAATATATTACATATAGATACACAAGAGAGTTAGTTAGAAAAGCAAATACAACAGACAAATCAATAAAAGAATTAATAGAAGGAGAAAATGAGTACTGGAATAGTGAAAACTCAAATAAGAATGCACAAGTAGTAACAACACAAAGAGATTACTTAGCAGGAATAACAAGTACAGACATTACAAGAAGATTTTTACTTCCAGAAGAAATAGTTGAAGCACATGATAAAGGAATTATCCACTTCCATGATGCAGACTATTTTGCACAAAATGCTTTACACAATTGTGAATTAATTAACTTAGATGACATGTTACAAAATGGAACAGTAATAAATGGAGTAATGATAGAAAAACCACATAGATTCATCACAGCAGCAACAATCGCAACTCAAATTATCTTAGCAGTTACATCATCAAGTTATGGAGGAGCAACAGTTTCATTATCACATTTAGCACCTTTTGTAAGAAGTAGCTATGAAAAATACTATAAGAAATATCAAAAAAGAAATCTTAGTAAAGAACAATGCGAGAAATTTGCTAAAGAAGATACTAGAAAAGAAGTTGAAGATGGAGTACAAACATTTAATTATCAAGTAAACTCAATGACAAATACAAATGGACAAGCACCATTCTTATCTGTTTGTATGTATCTAGGAGAAACAGATGAATATAAAGAAGAACTAGCTATGATAATAGAAGAGTTCTTAAAACAAAGAATACTTGGATTTAAAAATGAAAAAGGTGTATATATAACACCAGCATTTCCAAAACTTTTATATGTTCTTGAAGAAGATAATATACATGAAGACAGTAAATATTGGTATTTGACAAAACTTGCTGCTGAATGTACAGCAAAGAGAATGGTTCCAGATTATATTTCTGAAAAAGTAATGAAAGAATTAAAGAAAAATGAGCTAGGAGATGGAGAATGTTATCCATGTATGGGATGTAGATCATTCTTAACTCCAGACAGAACAATGAGCTTAGGAAATATAGCAAAAGCTAAAAACTATGTTGAAGGAAAAGGAAAATATTATGGAAGATTCAACCAAGGAGTTGTTACAATAAACTTACCAGATGTTGCACTTTCTGCTGATGGCGATATGGAGGAATTCTGGAAAATATTTGATGAAAGATTAGAGTTATGCCACAAAGCTCTACAAATCAGACATAAAAGATTAAGCACAGTAACAAGTGATGTAGCACCTATTTTATGGCAAAATGGAGCTTTAGCAAGATTAGAAAAAGGTGAGTCAATTCATGAATTACTACATCATGGATATTCAACAATTTCTCTAGGATATGCAGGATTATATGAATGTGTAAAAGTTATGACAGGACATTCTCATACAGATAATGGAGAAGGAAAAGAATTTGGACTAAAAGTTATGCAACACTTAAATGACATGACTAATAAATGGAAAAAAGAAGAAGATATAGATTATTCAGTTTATGGTACACCAATAGAATCTACAACATATAAATTTGCTAAATGTTTAAAAGAAAGATTTGGAACAGTTAAAGGAATAACAGATAGAGGATATATTACAAATTCATATCATGTGCCAGTATTTGAAGAAATAGATGCATTCTCTAAACTAAAATTAGAAAGTGAATTTCAAAAATTAAGTCCAGGTGGAGCAATTTCATATGTAGAAACACCAAATTTACAAAACAACATAGATGTAGTTGTAGAAATTATTAAATTTATCTATGATAATATTATGTATGCAGAACTTAATACTAAATCAGATTACTGCCAAAAATGTGGTTATACAGGAGAGATTTTAATTGATGATGATTTAGAATGGTATTGTCCAAATTGTGGTAATAGAGATCATAATACCTTAAATGTTGCAAGACGTACTTGTGGTTATATTGGAACTAATTTCTGGAATAAGGGTAGAACTCAAGAAATAAAAGAGAGAGTCTTACATATAGATAATAAGGAGGCATAATTATGAGATACAATCTAATTAGAAAAATGGATATTTCAAATGGACCAGGAGTAAGAGTATCTATATTTATGCAAGGATGTCAATTCCATTGTAAAAATTGTTTTAATCCTGAAACTTGGGACTTTGAAGGTGGTAAAGAATTTACTGATGATACGGTTAATAAAGTATTAGATTTATGTGATAGAGATGAAATAAAAGGGTTATCTATATTAGGTGGTGAGCCTATGAATCCGTTAAACATAGAAGGTACAACAAAACTTGCAAAAGCTTTTAAAGAAAAATATCCAAATAAAAACTTATGGGTATGGTCAGGATATAATTTTGAAAAAGATTTAAGAGATAAAGAAGTATTAAACTATGTTGATGTTCTAGTAGATGGAACATATCATGATGAATTACATTCTCCTATTTTAAAATGGAAAGGTTCATCAAATCAAAGAGTTATAGATATTCCAAAGTCATTAAAAGAACATGAAACTGTTATATTAGAATAAAATAATTTATTGAAAGAAAAGGAACTACATTGAAAGTAGTCCCTTTTTTGCTATTCAAATTGACTATAATAAAGAGTTGCATATGCACCTTTCTTCTCTAAAAGTTCGCGGTGATTTCCTTGCTCGATAATATTTCCGTTTTCCATAAATAAAATAATATCTGCATCACGAATAGTAGAAAGATGGTGTGCAATAACAAAACTTGTACGTCCCTTCATTAATTCTTGCATTGCCTTGCTAATTTCTTTTTCAGTACGAGTATCAACACTAGAAGTTGCCTCATCTAATATTAAGATAGGAGGGTTGCATAAAAACACTCTTGCTATTGTTAGTAATTGTCTTTGGCCAGCAGATAAATTAGCTCCTTCGTTATCCAGCATAGTATCATAACCTTGTGGCATTGTTCTTATAAAATAGTCCACTTTAGCAGCTTTAGCAGCAGCAACTATTTCCTCACGAGTTGCTTTAGGTTTTCCATAAGCTATGTTTTCTGCAATTGTTCCTCCAAAAATCCAAGTATCTTGTAATACCATACCAAAGTTTTTACGTAGGCCTTTTCTAGTTAAATCAGTTGATGGAACACCATCTATTAATATTTTTCCACCATTTACTTCGTAGAATCTCATAAGTAAATTGATTAATGTAGTTTTTCCAGCACCAGTGCTACCAACAACCGCAATTTTCTGTCCAGGTCTTACTGTAAAATTAATGTCTTTCATTAAAATATTAGATGGAGTATATCCAAAGCTAACATGTTCAAATGAAATTTCACCTTTTACATCTTTTAATTTAACAGGTTTTTTAGTATCAGGGACTTCTTCTTCGCTATCTAACAATTCAAATGTACGTTCAGCAGAAGCTAATGCTGATTGTAATGTATTAATCATAAAAGATGCTTCAGTAAGAGGTTCACCGGCTTGATTAACATATTGGAAAAGCGCTTGAACAACACCAATTGACATAGTACCATTTAGCATTGCTCTTCCTGCAATAACTGCAATAACTGCTTGACTTATTCTTGTAATTAATCTTATTAATGGATTTATACTGTTTGTTATAAAGTCAGCATTTTGTGAGGCTTTCCTATTCAATTCTGTGCTTTCACGAACTTTTTTAATACTTTCAGGTTCATTATTATATGCTTTGATAATATTTCTTCCTGCATAATATTCTTCTACAATACCTGTTAAAGTTCCAAGTGATTCTTGTCTTATTGCTGCATATTTTAAGTTCTTGTTAGAAACAATTTTAGTAATTATTATACAAACTATCATAAATAAAATAAACACAATTGTTAAAGTTACATTATAATAAATCATAACTCCAAGAGAGCCAATAATTGTACCAATTGCAACTAATAATTTTAAGAATCCAGTTTGCAATGTTTCAGTGATTTTATCTAAATCGTTTGTTACTCTACTTAATATTTCACCAGATTTATTTTGGTCAAAAAATCTTAATGGTAAAACATTTAATTCAGCTGCAATCTTTTTACGCAAAGTAAGTGTTAAATTATCTGCAACACTTGCCATTAGATAAGATTGGAAATAGTAAAAAATCCATGTAAAGAAATATAGTAAAGATAGGGAAAAAATACTTTTTCCAACTCCATCCCATGTAATAGCAAATTGGACACCTTGTTCTCTTGCATTTTGAATGTTCTGCCATATAGTATCAATTACTTGAGCACTTTTAAATGGTGTATAAATTGTAAGTATTGTGTATAAAACAATAAATGTTCCAATAATACAAAGACGAACACGTTGAGGCTTCAAAAGTTTAGCTAAACGAACAACAGTAGCCTTTGTGTTTTGTGGTACATCATAATCTAAATTCTTTTCAGCCATTACTCATCATCCTCCTTTGTTTGAGAATTTACAATTTCTCTATAAACTTCACAATTTTCCATTAATTCTTCATGAGTTCCTTTTCCAGCAATTTTTCCCTCATTTAGTACTATAATTTGATTTGCATGACGTATAGTACTAACTCTTTGTGCAATAATTAAAACAGCTACTTTTTTAGTTTCTTTTGCTAAAGCCTTTCTTAAAGCTGTGTCTGTTTTAAAATCTAGTGCTGAAAAGCTATCATCAAAAATATATAATTCTGGTTTTTTAACTAAAGCCCTTGCAATAGATAATCTTTGACGTTGACCACCAGAGAAGTTTGTTCCTCCTTGTGCTACAAACGAATTTAATCCATCTGGCAGTGAATGAACGAAATCACTTGCTTGTGCGACTTTTAAAGCATGTTCTAGTTCTTCATCTGTTGCATCAGGATTTCCATAGCGTAAGTTTTCAGCAATAGTTCCAGAAAATAACCATGCCTTTTGTTGTACATAAGAAATTTGTTCTCTTAAACGCTTTTGAGTCATTTTACGAATATCTTGACCGTTAAGAAGTAGTGAACCTTGAGTAACATCATGAAATCTTAAAACAAGTGAAGCAATAGTTGATTTACCACTTCCAGTTCCACCTATAATTGCAGTTGTTTCGCCACGATTACAAGAAAAAGTTAAATCATGTAAAGTATCTTCTTCAGCATCAGTGAAACGGAAACGCACATTATTAAAAGTTAATACTGGGTTACTTTTAGCTAATTTCTTATCTTCAGAGACTAAATCTACTATTTCAGGTGAATGGTCTAGAACTGCTTGCACACGACTGCAACATTCAAGAGCTCTTGGTAGAGTTAATATAACCATTTGTGCCATCATTACGTAGAATAATGCAAGTAAGGCATATTCTATTAATGCTGTTATATCACCAATTTGGAAGTAACCTGCTGAAATCCTTCCACCACTAAGCCAATAAACAATCACTACGAAAAGATTTACTGCTAAGAATGAAAGACCATCTAAGTTCGCAAACATTCTATTTGCTTTTATAGAAGTATTAGCATAATTTTCAAAAGAAGTGTCTAATCTATTTTGTTCATCTTTTTGCTTGTTAAAAGCACGAATAACTCTAACTCCGGTAAGATTTTCTAATAGTACAGTACTCATTCTATCAAGTAATTTTTGTAATTTCTTAAATACAGGTGAAGCCATCTTCATAATAAGAAGCGCAATCACAATAACTGCAAATAATACTCCTAATAGAATAAAGCCTATCATTGTATCTAAACCAAAAGTTAAAACTGATGCAACAACGAAAATTATTGGAACTGGCAATACCATTTGTATAAACATAGTAAAAGCTGTCTGAATATTTGTAATATCAGATATTGTTCTTGTTGTAATAGAAGCTGTTCCAAATTGTTTAAAATCAAAAACAGATAGTTTTAATGATTTTTCATAAACTGCATCTCTAATATCTTTACAGATTTTTGAAGAAAGTTTAGCACAAGTGTATCCGCCTAAAATTGCTCCTACACCAGAAACAAGTGAAGCGATTACAATTTTTATTCCTGTCATATATAAATCATTCATAGTGCTTCCATTTGTTCCTTCATTAAGCATTTCTGCTAAAATATGTTCTACCCCTTAGACTAAAATAATTATGTATCCTCTTAACTAAAATCTATGTGCTTTTAAAATTTTATAAAGCATATTATAATCGAGTTAGAGAATAAGTCTTAATTAGCTTATGTTTACCATTTTTTCATAAATTAATTTACACTACCTAAATAAATATATAATTAGTATAAAATAAACAACTAAAAAATACTTGTCTATTTCTTTTTAAAAATTGCCTATTTCTATTAAAGATAATTTTATGAGAATTTTTTAGGACAAGTTAAGAATTATTATATTGATAATTATATGTATATGTGTTAGTATAAAGTTGTAAAAGACAGTAAGTATAAAGGAGAATTTATATGATAGAAATCAGACAAGAAAATAAAAATGATTATGAAGAAATATATAGTGTTGTAAAAACAGCATTTGAAACAGCAGAACATAGTGACGGAAATGAACAGGATTTAGTAGTGGCTCTAAGAAATAGTGATAGTTTTATTCCAGAATTATCATTAGTTGCAATAAAAGACGATAAAATTGTAGGATATATTTTATTTACAAAAATAGAAATAGGGAACTGTGAAGAATTGGCCTTAGCAACACTTGCGGTATTACCAGAATATCAAAAACAAGGAATAGGAAGCAAACTAGTACAACAAGGTCATAAAATAGCTAAAGAATTAGGATACCATTATTCTATTGTTTTAGGAAGTGAAACATATTATCCAAAGTTTGGATATGTTCCAGCAATACAATATGGAATAAAAGCACCTTTTGAGGTATCTAATGAAAACTTTATGGCTATAAAACTAAATTACACAGATATAGAAATAAATGGAGTTATAGTAGATGAATATTATAAAGAAAGATATGATGAAAACAGTATATTCACACTGCAATCAACTTCAAAAAGCATTACATCCGCAATCTTAGGAATAGCTATAGACAAAGGATATATAGAAAATGTAAATATTCCTATATCTAATTATTTTCCACAAATACAAGAATCTAATAGTACTTATTTAAAAGAAATCACTATATGAAATTTACTAACATATTCAACAGGTTTCAATGTAAATGAATCTGCAAATTGGAATGAATGGCGAAGTTCAGAAAATTGGATAAATTATGTACTAGATAGAGAAGTTACATCAAGACCAGGAACAGTATTTAACTATTTTACTGGAAATACACATCTATTATCTGCAATAATTCAAGAAGCAACAGGAAAAACCACTTATGATTTTGGAAAAGAATACTTATTTGAACCACTTGATATGGAGAGTGTAGAATGCACAACTGATGCTCAAGGTATTTCAGATGGTGGAAACGGATTTTCTATGAATGTATATGATATGGCAAAATTCGGACAGCTATATTTGAACAGAGGAGTATGGAAGGGCGAACAAATAATTTCAGAACAATGGATTGAGGATTCAACAAATGTTCAATTTGATAGACCATCAGGTTCGGCAGATTATGGGTATCAATGGTGGGTTAGAACATTTGGCGAAGAAAATTATCATACATACTTTGCACAAGGACATTGGGGACAATATATTTTTGTTGTTCCAGATTTAGAATTAGTTGTAGTTTTTACAAGCCATTATGAAGGAAGTTCTAGCATTTATTGGCAATTAATGAATAATATTGTAAATGCTTGTCAAGAATAAATTATTTGATGTAAATATCCAAATATGTTCCAATAGCCATGTAGCATAAAGGAGGAAAAAGTATTATGAACAATACAATAAAAACAGAAATAAAAAAACATTTATTTGAACTAGCAGATGAAAAATACAAAGAATTTCATAGTGGACTATGTCCAAATACAGATAACATATTAGGAGTAAGAGTACCAATATTAAGAGATTATGCAAAAAAATTAGTAAAAGAAAACGACATACAATATTTATTAGAAAACATAGATGATGAATATTATGAAGAGATAATGTTACAAGGTATGATAATAGGACAAGCAAAAGAAAAAGATTTCGAAAAAATTAAAAAATGGATACAAGATTTTATTCCAAAAATAGATAACTGGGCAGTTTGTGATGTCTTTTGTGCAGGTTTGAAATTTACTAAAAAATATGAAAAAGAGATGTGGCAATTAATACAAGAATATCTAAAGTCAAATAAGGAATTTTATTTAAGATTTGCAATAGTTATGATTTTAGATTTCTATATTAAAGAAGAATATTTAGATAAGGATTTAAAAATATTCAATAATATAAAAAGTGATAAATACTATGTTCAAATGGCAGTTGCTTGGGCAATTTCTATATGCCTTATAAAATATTATGATAAAACAATTGAATTTTTAAGAAGCGGAGATTGCAGGCTAGATGATTTTACATATAATAAATCCTTACAAAAGGCAAGAGAGTCTTATAGGATTTCAAAAGAACAAAAAGAAGAACTCCAAGCAATGAAAAGAACAAAATGACAAAATTTTATTAAATTTTTATAAAAACTGTTTCACAAAAATATAATTTATGATATATTGTAAAAGATTAAAAAATAAGAGAGAAAAGGAATGAAATTTATATGAGAGAAGGAAGAAGAATAGAAGGAAAAACACAAAAGCCAAAAAGAAAGATGACACCTGAACAAATAGAAAAAAAGAAGAAAAATATAATAAGGACATTTATAACAATAGT
>CALXJZ010000042.1 GCA_944388745.1 uncultured Clostridia bacterium | reverse complement strand
GAGTTTTGCTTACTCCTGTCTACTGTTCTTTTACTTTTTTATGAAATTTTTGTTGCATTTCAAATGAAATTTCCGGACAAAAAATATAAAATCATATTATTTTTTAAAAGTACTTCCTTTATACATTTTAATTTATCATCATTTTATATGATGCATAGACTAAAAAAATTGTAAAAGCAATTTTTAAAATTCTTTCTGGTAGCTTTTTTAATAATTTTGCTCCGTATATATCCACCTATTGCTCCGCCAATAGCACAAAGAATAGCTATTTTCCAATCTATATAATTTTCTTTATAATAAAAGATTCCACTAGTAGCCACCATTGGCAAAATACAAAATACTGATGTTCCTCTTGCTTTTGTGTTATCTAATTTTAAAAGATAAATAAATGCTGGAACTAAAATCATTCCACCACCTGTTGAAAATAATCCACTAATTACACCTGCTAAAAATCCAATTATACTTTGCTTTAAAATATCTTTTATAGAAAATTTTATTGTAGTACTTTTTTCTATTTCTTATCTCATTCCTCTCTAAAAAATAGTTCTAGTTGAAAAGAATTATTTTTCAACTAGGTCATAATAAAAACCTACTTAGTAAGTAGGTTATCCAATTTATTTTATTCTATTCAATACAAATTTAATTAAAAAGATGTGTCCCAGAATGGTCAAAAATGTCCAAACGGAAACGTCCCCAATGAGACATTAATCTTCAACATAGTATTTTGTTCCCAACATTTTATCTGGCAAATATTGTTGTTCTACATAATGACCTGGGAAATTATGTGGATATAAATATCCTTCATGATATCCTAATTCTTTCATTTTTTCTATTGGTGCGTTTCTTATATGCATTGGAACTTCTCCAGTGTCTTTTGTTTGTACATCATGTAATGCTTTATCTATTGCCATATATGATGCATTTGATTTTTTAGATGTTGCGACATATACAGCTGCTTCTGCAAGTAATATTCTTGCTTCTGGCATTCCAATCATATGTACTGCTTGCATCGCTGCATTTGCTACGACTAGTGCATTTGGATTTGCCATCCCTACATCTTCTGATGCACAAATAACTATTCTTCTTGCTAAGAACATTGGGTCTTCCCCACCATTTATTGCTCTTGCCAAATAAAATATTGCAGCATCTGGGTCTGAACCTCTCATTGATTTAATAAATGCACTTATATTATCATAATGTTCTTCTCCATTTTTATCAAATATTGCTTTTTTTGATTGAACACTATTTTTTATAACTTCATCAGTTATATGTATATATCCATCACTGTCCATATTAGTAGTTAATACTGCTACTTCTAAACCATTTAATGCTGTTCTAACATCTCCACCACTTATTATTGCCAATTTTTTTAATGTTTCATCTTCTATTTTTATATTATAATCTCCTAAACCGTCTTTTCTTTCAATTGCATTTTTTAGTATTTGAAAAATATTCTCTTCTGTCAATGGATTTAATTTTATTACCATTGACCTTGAAATTAAAGCCTTATTTACTTCAAAATATGGATTTTCAGTTGTTGCTCCTATTAAAATTATTGTTCCATTTTCTACATATGGAAGTAAAGCATCTTGTTGTAATTTATTGAATCTATGAATTTCGTCTATAAACAAAATACTTTTTCCTGTTGGATTTAACATGAAATTCTTAGTTTCTTCTATTACTCTTTTAATATCTGCAACTCCTGATGTCACTGCATTTATTTTATAAAATTTATATTTTGTTGTTTCACTTATTACTCTTGCAAGTGATGTTTTTCCACATCCAGGAGGTCCAAATAGAATGATACTTGATAATCTATCTGCCTTTATTGTTCTATATAATATTTTGTCTTTACCTAAAACATGTTCTTGTCCTACATATTCATCTAATGTTCTTGGTCTAATTCTAAATGCTAATGGCTCATTTGAATTCATAAATATCTACTTCCTTTTTACTATAACTCTTTACCCAATAACAATAATCCTTTTTTGATTAAATCTTCTGTTGATAATTCTTTTTTATTTTCTATGTTTTCAAATGCTTTTTCTATTAATCTCTTGTTATATCCCAATACTTGAAGTGCTGCAATTGCTTCTGATACTCTATTATCATTTTCAATTGCTTGTTTTACTTTAATATCTGTTTCAGATAATTTTCTTGCACCTTTACCTTGAGTAGCATTTGTTAATTCTTCTATTTGTTGTTCTTGTTTAATCTTATCTTTTAATTCAAGAATTATTCTTTTAGCTGATTTTGGTCCAATGCCAGGAATTGTTGTTAATGTTTTTATATCTTCTGAAATTACTGCAAGTGCAAAATCAGAAGGCTCGCAAACTGCAAGCATTGTTAATGCTGTTTTTGCACCAACTCCACTTACACCAATTAATAATTCAAACATTTTCAATTCTTCTAATGTATTAAAACCAAAAATACTAATATCATCTTCTCTAACTCTATAATATGTATGTACTTTAACAGTATCTCCAATATTCCCCAATTTATCCATTCCTGCTTCTGACATAAATACTTTGTAACCTAATCCTCCTACATCAATTACTACATATCCAGTCATTTTCATTTCTAAAGTTCCTTTTATATATGCTAACATCTTTTCCTCCAATTTTTCTATTATAATTATTGATTAATTTTAAATTACTTATTAATTATATATCATAAAAATATGTTGCCTCTAAATCAGCTTCATGTGTTAATAATGCTATTGGATATTTTTTATATGCAGCACCAATTGTGTTATATATTTCTTTTGGTTCTGTATATCCCATATGCCATCTAATTGAATATTTTTCTTCTGGTGTTAATTTCATATATTCTGTAATCATCATAACTGATTTTTCTCCATGCCCATATGGAATTGTATCATCTATTGTATAATATGGCACTTTTTCCCATACTCCTAAAGCATTTTTCGCATTTCTATAATCTACTTTATAAAAATTTGTTTTGCATATATCATGTAATAATCCTATTATTATAATTGATTCTTCTGGTATATTTATTGGCTCAACACAATGCTCTACTTTATGTTTTAGAATTTCATATACTTTTAAACTATGCTCTGCTAATCCACTTTCAAAACTTCCATGAAATCTTGTACTTGCAGGTGCTTTGAAAAAGTCTGATTTTTCTAAAAAGTTTATTAAGTCATCTATTCCTTCTCTTTTTACTGTTTTTAATAAATCTAAATATTGTTGTTTTATATTTTCTTTCATTGTTCTTATCCTTCCTTCCACTAATTTTTATTTAACTTTTATAAATTTACTTATTTAAAATATTATTCTTGTTCTCACGTATTATATATTTTCAAACCTAAAATGTCAATATTGTTGTGAAAATTTGTTCGTTTATTCCTTAGAAGAATATTGTGATTAATACTACATAATATTTACATATTTTTTTATATTTGTTGACACCTCTATATTTTTTATGATACTTATATGTTGAAGGGAGATGTTTATTTATGAAGAAAAAAATATTATTAACAATTCTTGCTATTTTAGTTATTCTTATAGCTCTATTTCTAATTAATCTAAGCAGAAATTATCTTATTCTTAAAACAATTTATGACAGCAATACCGATTTTACTAGCACTTTAAGTAATTCTTATTTTGAACAAACTACTGATTTTTTCAATGATTTAAATAACTATTTGCCAACTATTCAAACTACACTTTATTCTTATAATGGAACTTATCTTTTAAAAACTTATGATGATGGTATTTCATCTTCTACACTTTGGTATGATTCTAATACAAATGAATCAATATTTTTTGATGACAATGAAGCTCTACAAGATTTATTTGACTTAAATTCTGATGGCTCTACCTCTGTTGATGAGCTTGGAATTAATCTTTATAATACTGATACACTATTTACAGGAGTTTATTCAAATCTATTATTACATAATTTTGGAGATGAGAACACTGTTATCAGTACAATATTATATCAAAATTTATTTACACCATTAATTGCTAAGAATAATTGCTATGTATTTAAATTTAATGAATTAACAATATATCTTAATAAAGAAACTAACTTAATTGAGAAAATAATTACTGATAATGCTACTATTTCATATAAGGTTGAAAAAAATATTGTGACTAGTGAAGATGTAGCAAAACCTGATAGTTTATAAGATAATTAACCTTTTTATAAGAAAAGAACTTATTATAAAATCACATGTTCTGATAATACAAAATAAGTTCTTTTCTTTTTCTTATTTCATTTTCCAATTCTTTATTCTCTCAATTGCTTCTATTGAATTTTCTTTAGTTCCAAAAGCAGTTAATCTAAAATATCCTTCACCATGTGGTCCAAATCCACTTCCTGGTGTTCCAACAACATTTACTTCTTCTAGTAATTTATCAAAAAACTCCCATGAAGTCATACCTTCAGGTACTTGTAACCAAATATATGGTGAATTTACTCCTCCATATGTTGTAAATCCTGCATCTTCTAATCCATTTTTTATTATCTTTGCATTTTCTAAATATCCTTCAATATTAGCTCTAATTTGCTTTTTACCTTCTTCTGAATATGTAGCTTCAGCTGCTCTTTGTACAACATATGATACTCCATTAAATTTTGTACAAGTTCTTCTATTCCATAATTTATTTAATTCAATTTCTTCTCCTGCTTTTGTGTATCCTTTTACTGTGTGTGGGATTACCACATATGCACATCTAACACCTGTAAAACCTGCTGTTTTTGAAAAACTCTTGAATTCTATTGCGACATCTTTTGCTCCTTCTACTTCATAGATACTATGTGGTATATCTTCTTCTGTTATAAATGCTTCATATGCTGCATCATATAGAATAATACTATTATTTTCTTTAGCATAATCTACCCAAACTTTTAAATCTTCTTTTGTTAATACTGTTCCAGTTGGATTATTTGGAAAACATAGATATATCATGTCAATCTTCTCTTTTGGTAATTCTGGTTTGAAATTATTTTCTGCTGTTACTGGTAAATATACTATATTTTCATACATATCTTTTTCTTTGTTATATTTTCCACTTCTTCCTGACATTACATTTGTGTCTAAATATACTGGATATACTGGGTCTGTGATTGCAACTTTATTATCTTCAGCAAATATATCTACTATATTTCCACAATCACATTTTGCACCATCTGATACAAATATTTCATCTGTTTTGATATCTATTCCTCTTGCTTTATAATCATTTTCCACTATTGCATTTCTTAAAAATTCATATCCTTGTTCTGGTCCATATCCTTTAAAGCCTTCTTGTGTACCAATTTCATCTACCGCTTTATGCATTGCTTCTACACATGCTGGTACTATTGGTTTTGTAACATCTCCTATTCCTAATTTTATGATTTTTTTGTCTGGATTTTCTTCTGTAAATTTTGCTACTTTTTTTGCTATTGTTGAAAATAAGTAGCTATCTTGCATATTTAAAAAATTTTCATTTATATAGCTCATTGTTATTTCTCCTTTCAAATTTGATTTTTATGTAAAAATTTGTTATAATATTTATGTAACCTACTGTATAGATTCATATTGGAGGTATTGGCATGAACAAAGTAAAGCTTATTGAAACGCAACTATTAGAAAAGACAAATCAGCTTACTACTAATTCAGTAATTGAAGCACTGGAAAACGAAGAGTTGTTTTGTACTCTTCGGGCCTATCATGACCTTGACTTAACAAAGCAAACTGATTTTAGGCATTTAGTTTCCGGTAACTACCTAGATGATTTAACATTTTCTCTTCTTGTTTCACTTTCTGATGAAGAAAAAGCAGAATTGTTAAAACATCTGAAACCTTCAAACGAGTAGCCTCACCTGAGGCTATTTTTTTATTCATAATCTAACATACCTTCAAAAACTGTAACAGCTGGTCCTGTCATATATATATGATTATTTTCCTCATTCCATTCTATATACAATTTTCCACCTAGCAATTCAACTTCTACATTTCTATCAGTTTTTCCATTAAGATAGCAAGCAACAGCCGTGGCGCATGCTCCTGTACCACATGCAAGAGTTTCTCCTGCTCCTCTTTCCCAAACTCTCATTTTAACATGATTTTTATCAACAATTTGTATAAACTCTACATTTGTTTTATTTGGAAAAGCCTTATCAACCTCTAATACTTTGCCATACTTTTCTACATCAAATTTCTCTGTATCTTCCACTTCTGTTATTGTATGAGGATTTCCCATAGATACACAAGTAATTTTGAATTTTCTTCCTTCAGCTTCTAGCATTAGATTTTTAACTGGTTCTTCATCTGAAATAACTGGTATTTCTTTTGGAGTTAATATAGGTTCTCCCATATCAACCTTTACTGTTTCTACTTTTCCATCTTTTGTATTTAGTTCTAATGTTTTAATTCCTGCAAGTGTTTCTATAGTTACTGTTGTTTTATCTGTAAAACCTTTATCATATACAAATTTTCCAACACAACGTATGCCATTTCCACACATCTCTGCCTCACTTCCATCTGAATTAAACATTCTCATTTTGAAGTCAGCAACATCACTTTTACATATTAGAATTAACCCATCTGATCCTATTCCAAAGTGCCTATTACTAACAAATTGAGCTAGAGATGATTCGTTTTCTATTTTTTGATGGATTGCATCCATATAGACATAATCATTCCCTAGCCCTTGCATTTTTGTAAATTTTATCATAATTTTCACCTTCTTTAGGTATTAATAGCCAGTAAAATATATTTATATTCTACTGGCAGTAATTCTAGCATAATATTTTATTTTTTGCAAGCAAATTTTGTTACACAAATTTTACTTATTTCTTTTTTGATATTCTTTTATATCTATCAAACCATTCATAAAATCATCTGTTAGTTGTTCTTCGAAAATATACTCTCCGTTTTTGTATCTTAAGATATAATCATTTCCAATTTGATTTTTCAATTCCTGTGGTATATTAGTTTCTTCAAATACTTTATTTGTACTCATATTTTGCAAATAAACTCCTCCTGAACTAAAATCCACAACTTGGTATAATTCATTTTCTTTTCTAAATTCATTCAATTCCTTCGAATTAGTAATCTCATTGCTCATTTGGTTTTCTCCTTTTTCTTTAACATTTGCTAAATGGTTTGAAAGTTCTTCCATAAAGTTGTTTACGAAGTCACTTTCTTTTATTTTATTTACTATATCATTTATTAAATCTAAACTCAAATATTATCACCTTCCTAGTTTATTTTTGTGTTTGGGATATTGTTAAAAGAAACAAAACAGAATTTTTTATAAAACAAAAAGATTTAAACTAGGTGTATTATATATTAAGTTATATGTTATGTCAATTGTTTCTTGAATATTTTTTATTTATTGTTCGGAACTATCACCTGTTGCATAATTAATTGTAACTCCCGGCTGTACATTATATACAAAAACATTAAAACTAATGCCTTGTCCATTATCCTCAACAGAATATGCTTCCATTTCCACACCATTAGCTAAAAGATTATCACCTTCAAATATTGGAGTCACTCTGTATAAAACATGATTATTTGGATTTTGTTCAATATATTCAGCTACCTTATTTTCAAATGGTAACATTCCTTCTACATTAAAATATCTAGTACCAGTAATCAAATTCTTTTCATTTGCATTTTCTGCTGACAATTGATATCCAATCAAATGACATCTATTATATAAATATTCTCCATCATATTTTGCTTGAACCCAACCTGTTGGTTTTACATTACTAATACTTTCTCTTTCTTCTCCATCAACTGGCATCGTCTCTTTGCAAATATTTGCATAAGCTACTCCACATCTACCTAATTCATCCAATTCGCTATATTTTTCAAAACTTTCAGTTGTGTACTCACTTTCTTCAAAATATGGAACATTATTATTTATCTCAACATATATATCGCCAGCATATTCTGGAATATTTTCAATACTAAGATTTATATTACTTTTAGTCAATTCACTTGTAGAACTTGTCGAAACAGTATTATTCTCTACTGCATTATTTGTTACATTTGTTGTACCAAGTATATCTTCTCCAAAATATATACCAATTCCTAAACAAATTGCAATTATTATTCCTATAAATTGTTTTAGCATTTTACCTTGACTTTTAGAATTCTGACTTCTACCTCTACTCATTTTATCAACTCCCAAATTATATAATCTTTACTTTTAACATTTACATTTTATCATAATTATTTTAATTGAAAAAGATAAAGACGCTTTATTTATATTTTATTTTGTAAATTTTATGTGAATTTATATTTTTTTATTGTATTTAAAAATCATATATGGTAAAATATGGTAACAGTTTTATCTGGCTCATATATTGTTTAATTTTTAATCAAAATTTATTATCTAATAATTACTTCGAGAATTTCAAAAATTATATAAAATTTATATTAAAATTATTAATAATATAAAACTAGATTTATATATTTTTTCTTATATATTTTTTTCGATTTTAAATTTCAATATATCTAAATTTGACTGTAAATATTTTTAAAGGAGGCTTGCCTATGCAAGAAAATCAAATTATTAAATCTACAAATGATAAAAAATCTAAAAACTCTATTCTCTCTCCCAAACTAGATGTTGTTTTCCAAATTCTTTTTGGAGAAGTCGGAAGTGAAGAAATCACAAAAGATTTGTTAAGTACAATACTTGATGAAGAAATTAACGAAATTGATTTAAATCAAAATATAGTATTACGAAGAAGGTCATTAAAAGATAAAATGGGAGTAGTAGATGTTCTGGCAAAAATAAATAATAATGAATATTGTAATATAGAAATGCAAATCATAGATTATAAAAATTCAGAAAAAAGAACATTATACTATTGGTCAAAAAAATATACAGAAGAAATACAAAAAGGAAATGACTATAAAGATTTAAAGAGGACAATATGTGTATTAATAGCAGATTTTGAAATAAAAGATTTAGAAGGATTAGGCTTTCATAGTAAATGGAAAATAATTGAAGTTAATGAGAGAAAAAAAGTATTGACAGATGATTTTGAATTACATATAATTGAATTACCAAAAATGAGAAAAAGAAGGGCTAATGGAAAAGATAAAAAATTACTAGAATGGTTAAGTTTTTTAGAAAATCCTGAAAGTAACGAGGTGATAAGTTATATGGAAAAAAATGAGAATATGAAAAGAGCGAAAGAGAAATTAAATACTCTTAGTGCAAATGATGAATTAAGAATTTTAGCAGAATTAAGAGAAAAAGCAATACGAGATGAAAAATCTCTAAAAGAAGGTTATTACAATGATGGAAAAATAGATGGATTAAAGCAAGGACGTGCTGAAGGACTTGAACAAAAAAATAAAGAAATTGCTAAAAAACTAAAAGAAAAAGGATTAAGCATTGATTTTATAATCGAAATAACTAATTTAACTAAAGAAGAAATAGAAAAATTGTAAATTAAACACTATTCATAATCATTTTATACAATAGTGAACCAGTGATATATTATTAGCTTTATTAATTATTATCTAAGTATATTTTATTAATTTTCCATTAATTCACTTTAAAAACACATTATTTTAGTATATAATATCTAAAAACAATTGATACAAACGAACTAATAGAAACGGTGATTGTTATGAAGATATTTAGAAAAATATTACTAATAGTACTAATCTTAATAATAGTTGCTTGTGGTCTAATGTTTATACTAGGATATAGCGCATACTCTTCAGCTTTAAAAGAAAAGCCATTGCTTACTAGAATAGAAGAGATAACAAGCGATGAACATTACACAAGCTTTGATAACTTATCAGAAGATTATAGAAATGCAGTCGTAGCAGTTGAAGACCATAGATTTTACGAGCATGGAGCAGTTGACCCAATTGGAATTGCAAGAGCATTGTGGGTTAATGTTACGAACTGGGAATTACAAGAAGGTGGTAGTACCATAACTCAACAAGTTGCGAAAAACGTTGTATTTTCACAAGAAGAAACATTCTCAAGAAAACTAGGAGAAATCTTAGCTGCATATGATATTGAAAAAAATTATAGTAAAAATGAAATTTTAGCATTATATGTTAATACTTGTTATTTTGGAGAAGGATACTATGGAATCTATGATGCAAGTATGGGATACTATAATAAAGAACCAAAAGATTTAAATTTAGATGAATCTTCAATGCTTGCAGGAGTTCCTAATGCTCCATCAGTTTATGCTCCAACTGTAAATCCTGACTTAGCAAAAAAAAGACAGCAACATGTCTTAGAAAAAATGGTAGAAAATGGCTATATTTCACAATCAGAAGCCAGTGCAATTTGAGAGATGATTTGGGCACGGAGAAAAAATCATCTCTCATCTAAACTATTTTTTCTCCAATCTTTTTTCATTTCTTGTTCTTCTCTTTCATCTACTTTATCTTGTTCAACATCAATTAAATATACTCTATTATAAAATCCTCCTTTTTGTTCCCTTTTAAGTGCTTGCACTTTCTTTAATTCTGCATAACTAATATTTTTTGCTCTCATAATACTTTGTATTACTTCCATAATATCTGCCAATTCTTCAACATCATTTTCTTCTATAAATTCATGTGATTCTTCTAATAATTTCTTATTTAATTCTTTTATATATTCTTCATCATCCATTATTCTCCAATTTGATTTTCTACCTTCCATACTATCGATATTTGCAGGAATCTTATCTCTTACCAATTTATTATATGTATATTTCATTTGCAACATCTCCTTACCAAAATGTTGTTTGTATTTTATCATCTATATATTAAAAAGTCAATGAAATTTATATAATTCAAAAAGTATATTTTTTCTCTTTACTTTCATATACTTTACTATACTGGAGGTATTATGAAATTTATTATTATAAAAAGAAAAAATATTATTATCACTTTAGTTTTCTTTATTGTAGTATTCGCTATAATATTTCTTTTACTAAATTTTAAAAACATTTCAGCAGATAAAAATTCTAATATAGATAATAGCAATAAATCTATACAAACCAGTACCAATGAACTAGAAGATTTTTATAGCAAAATACAAAATCTAACTAATCAAAAAGAAAAAATTGCATATTTAACTTTTGATGATGGTCCTACTTTAAAATCAACAAGTAAAATCCTTGATATATTAAATGAAGAAAATGTTAAAGCTAGTTTTTTTGTTATTGGAAAACATGTAAAAGAACATCCTGAATTAGTAAAACGAGCATATGAAGAAGGACATTATATTGCAAATCATGGTTATAGTCATAATATAAGGGACGGACCTCTAATCATAATTTAATTGTAGAATGATAATATCTTAATAATTTTTGAAATTTCGAATGCGAATGAAATATTGTTATACATTCTTAAATTATCAGGTAGGAGAATCTCAAACTTGCTTTGAGAGGTGCCTACATGATAATTTTAGAATGAATTCAAGATGTAATGTTAGCCGAGAAATGAAATAAATTATTAAAATATTATCATTAAAGTATAAAAGGTCCGTCCCCCATTCCCTAAAAGTAGGGATTTCAAGGACCGTCCCTAAATCCTCACTTCAATTTCATATTCATTTCTACTTCCATCTAGTTTAATATGATTTTCAACCTCATTTCCATTCAAAGTAACTTTGCTTGTACCTTTTTCAAAAGTATTTTTACCATCAGGATTTTTAACAGTTATTTTATAAATACTATTTTGCCACTTGTATTGCATCTGATATTCTTTCCAATTTTTTGGTATACATGGCAATATTGATAAATATCCATTTTCAACTTTTAATCCCAATATATATTCTATTCCAGCTTTATAATACCAACTTGATGAACCTGTATACCAAGTCCAGCCACCTCTTCCTGCTAAGTTGTTTGCTCCATATATATCTGCTGGAATTACATATGGCTCTACTTTATATTTGTTACATGCATCTTTTGTTCTTGAATGTTCTATTGGGTTTATCATTCTATACCACTCTAATGCTTTATCTCCAAAGCCTAAAATACTTTCAGCTATTATTACCCAACATGAACTATGAGTGTATTGTCCTCCATTTTCTCTAACTCCTGGCAAGTATGATTTTATATATCCAGGCTCTAATTTGCTTTTTTCAAATGGTGGATCTAATAGTTTGATTATTCCATTTTCTTTATCTACTAAATGATTTTCTAGACTCTCCATTGATATATATTTTTTGTCATTATCTCCTGCATTTGAAATGATACTCCAACTTTGTGCTATACTGTCTATTCTACATTCTTCATTTTCCATACTTCCTAGTACATTTCCATCATCCATAAATGCTCTTTTATACCATCTTCCATCCCATCCATTTATATTTAATGCTCTTTTTAATTCATTCTTTATTCTCTCGTATTTTTCTACCGGTTCTCTTTCTTTCACTATTTCAATAAATCCATCTAAAATAGTATATAAGAAAAATCCAAGCCACACACTTTCGCCTTTACCTTTATTTCCAACTGTACTAAATCCATCATTCCAATCTCCAGAGCCAATCTTAGGTAATCCATTTTCTCCAAAATTGAAACTTCTTTCAATTGCTTTTATACAATGCTCATAAATTGTTCCTTTTTCCTTACTTTCTGGATATTTATCATACCTTTCATCTTGTCCATCTTCTAGTTCTTTTCCTTCAATATATGGTGTTTCTATTTCTAAAATGCTCTCATCACCAGTAAATTTGATATATTCTAGCACTAAATATGGTAGCCATAGCAAATCATCTGAAAATCTTGTTCTAATACCTCTACCTGTTTCATCATGCCACCAATGTTCTACATCTCCTTCTATAA
>CALXJZ010000041.1 GCA_944388745.1 uncultured Clostridia bacterium | reverse complement strand
ATTATATTATACATGAGGTTTTATATTTTTTCAATTTTATTTATTCGGTCCATAGCGAGGTACGAGCTATTTAGTACTATTGTGATTACAAGGGCTATTAATGTAATACCATTTTGTTTTGTTCTTTTCATTTGTTTTTCCACCTTTCATTTTTTATTTTCTTTTACGGTTATTGTTGTATAATAATTTTACATAACCGTTTTCTTTTTGTAAATAAATTTCTAAAAATTTTTTAAAATTTCATTACAAATAATATTTCTTGTGTGGTTTTTTATTATTATTTACAAATTCATATTTTTTAATCATATTTTTATATCTTTAAACATAAAAAAATGAACATCTGATGTTTCATCAAATATCCATTTTCTTAATAATTTTTTTATATTAATAAATTACTCCATTTTGATTCTTATACTCTTCAAAAGTCTTTAAACACTCATCTCTATCCATTTCTTTCAATTGTATTAAATCTTTGTTATTACCTTTTAAATACTCATAAATCATATCATCTCTAAAGCCAATTTCACCTGCATCTTTTTTAGTGCAACCAAAATATACTTTTTTAATATTTGACCAAATAATTGCAGATAAACACATTGGGCATGGTTCACAAGATGTATATAATATGTATTCTGATAAATCATAAGTATTTAATTTTTTGCATGCTTCTCTAATTGCTACTATCTCTGCATGAGCAGTTGGGTCATTATTTTTAAATACTTTATTATTTCCATTTGCAATTATATTTCCTTCTTTATCTGTTATAACTGCACCAAATGGACCACCTTCATTATTTTTTATTCCATTTTCTGCGTTTTTCTTTGCTAATTCCATGTATTTATTCATTAAAATCTCCTCCTTTATTTTGGTTAGTTTGGGGACAGGTTCATAGTAACCAAAAATGGTCAGTTCAAACCTGTCCCCAAACTAACCATTTCGATTTTATCATATATTTTTATTTTTTTCCATATATTTATATTGGTGAAGAGTATGTTTATTAAGTCTTTTAAAATAAATAAAAAAGTTATGATTGTTGCTATTATTATAATATTAGTTATTATTTTATCAGTAGTTGCTTTTTATTCATTTGCAAATGATGAGGTTAATTCTGACGAAACTTCTTCTGACAAAGATTATATTAAATGGGTTGATTTTAATGTTACTGCTGAAGCTATGAAATTGACTTCTAAATTGGATATAGAATCACATAATAGTGATGCAGAAGTTGAGTACAATTGGATTGAACTTTTGGCATATTTAGCAGCTCAAAATGGTGGTAATTTCAAGAATTTCAAAAAATCTGATTTAGATAATCTTATTGCAAAACTTGATAGCGGAGAGCAAATGTGTGATTTGACGAGTAACATGAAATTTTACGATTATTATTATGAGGCATATACTGCTGTTTTATCTGGTTTTATTGGTAATTATTCAATTGAAGTTGATAATGAAGATACTTCACGGTGTTAAAAGTGAAAAGATTATGGTAGAAAGATATGGTCTAAAAGCATTTTTGCCTATTGCCAAAAACTATTCTTTCAGTCATTATGACGATTTTGGTAATTCTCGTTCATATGGTTTTAAAAGAGTTCATCTAGGAAATGATTTAATGGGAAGTATTGGAACTCCTATTGTTGCTGTTGAGTCTGGAGTTATTGAGCATTTAGGGTGGAATCAGTATGGTGGTTGGAGAATTGGGATACGTAGTTTTGATGGTAAGCGTTATTACTATTATGCACATTTGCGTAAAAATCATCCATATGCTGAAGGTATTGAAGAAGGAATGACTGTTAAGGCTGGAGATGTTATTGGTTATTTAGGTATGACTGGTTATAGTACAAAAGAAAATGTGAATAACATTAATGTTCCTCATTTACATTTTGGTATGCAATTGATTTTTGATGAGTCTCAAGTAGATAGCCCTAATGAAATTTGGATAGATGTTTATCAAATAATTGAATTTTTAACGCAAAATCGTTCTGAAGTTTATCAATCAAATACTGAAACTAAGGATTATTCAAGGAAATATGACTTTATGGAAGAGGGTTTTGAGGGACGGAGCTTAGATGCACTTATCCAAGTGTTATTTTTATTGTTTTTTGTGTTTTTCCTCTTGTGACACTTAGCGTAACTTCATCTTTAGGCTTTTTTGTGTAAATATATTTTCGCAAATCATTCATCGTATTTAATTCAACATCATCAATTTTAGTAATAATATCTCCCTCTTTTAGTTCTGTGTTATCTGCTGGACCATTTTTAGTTATTTGTGCAACATATATTCCTTTTTCAAAATTCAAACTTTTATTTAAATATGGTATGACTTCTTTATCATAGGCATATATTCCTATTTGCGCTTCTTCAAAAGTTCCTGTATTTTTAAAACTTTCAATTATTGGTTTTACAATATCTATTGGAATAGCAAATCCTATTCCTTCTGCTGATGTTATCTTTACTGTATTTATCCCAATCACTTCTCCATTTGGTATAATTAATGGTCCTCCGCTGTTTCCAGGATTTATTGTAGCATCTGTTTGAATTAAATCTGTCATATATGAGGATTGGTCGTTTTCTTCTATTTTTATTGTTCTGTTTTTTGCACTTATAATTCCTGAAGTTACTGTTCTTCTAAATTCATATCCTATTGGATTTCCTATTGCATATACACTTTCTCCTACTCTTACATCTTCTGAATTTCCTAATGTTACCGCTTCTAAATTTTTTGCATTTATTTTTGTGATTGATAAATCTATACTTGAATCACTCCACATTACTGTTCCATCATAAGTATTACCATTTTCTAATGTTACATAGCATTTACTATATTTTGCTCCTGTTACATGTTCGTTACTTAATATATATCCATCACTTGATACAATGACTCCTGTTCCTAATCCTAAATCGTTTTCTGAATTTGATGAAAATATACTACTTCCAGTATTTTTTAGTTTTGATATTCCTACTACTTTTCTTGTTGTTTCTTCTAACATATCTGCTATTGTTTGGCTTTTTTCTTCTTCACTTTCCACAGTTTGTTCTTCTATTGTGGATTTTGTTTTCGTAGCTTCATAGTTACTTGGTGTAACTTCTATGTTTTTATATGTTATATATAAATAAAATGCAAAAATCCATAAAAGTATTAGAATTATGCTTGTTATGATTACTTTCTTTTTTATGGATTTTTTTGTGTATTTTTTTCTTTTTTTCAAATTGGCCACCTCAAAAATAGTATTTACTATTTTTTATAAATTAAACAACCAATATGGAATATAATATAAATTTTCTTCTTTTTTATAAATATCTTTTGTTATGATAATTCCAAATTTTGTTTTTCCTAGTTTATTTTCTTTATTTTTATCAATAAAGTTTTTTATTGTATTTGTATCTGAATTTTCTATTTGATTTGTATATTTTACTTCTATTGGGATTATATCTATTTTTCTATCCAATATGATATCAATTTCTTCTTTATTTGAATTTCTATAATAATATTCATTATAATTTTCTTTTTCTGAAATCAAACGTATATCAAAATCTACCATTGCCTCTATTATGTGTCCTGTGTCATTGTTTGTTAATTCTGTTCTTTTTAAAAGACTGTTCTGAATACCATTATCTAGTATGCTTATCTTTTTATTTGACCTTATTATTTTTCCAATATTTGTAGAGTAATTTTCTAATACATTAATTAAAAACGCTTGTTTTAAATAGCCCACATAGCTAATTAATGTTACTGTATCAACACCAAAATTTCCGGCCATATTACTATATGAAAAAGTTTGGGAATTGTTATCAGCTATGTAGTACATTAATTTCTCTAATATTTCAGGACTTTTTATATTATACATTGTTAAGATATCTTTATAAATTCCTCTTGTTATAATGTCATCTGCTAAACGTCTTTGCCAAATTTCAATATCTCTGTCTTCAAAATATTCTGGATAACCACCTACTAATATATATTCATTTAATATTTTGTGTATTTTTATTTTCAGTTCTTCATCATAATATATTGTTTCTAGGTTTTTAAAACTTTCTTCTGGCTTATCTAAATTGAATTTTGGTAAATTGATGTCATTTTGCTTTGTTACATATGTCATATAGAAATTCAAAAATTGATTAAATGTAAGTGGTAATACATACATATTTTCAATTCTTCCTAGTAATGATTCATTAGAGTCTTTAAATAAATGTAATGAAGAAGAACCTGTAATAATAAATTTAATGTTATATTTTCTATCAAAACATACTTTTAGATAATTTTGCCAGTTTTTAATAAAATGAATTTCATCTATAAATATATAGACTTTTGAACTTAAGTTTGAGATACTTTCTTCAAGTATTTCATTAAAATATACTTCTAATATATCACTTATTTTGTCATCTTCACTAAAAAATAGGCTTGGGTCATCTCCTGAAAATAGTAGTATCCTTTTTTTGTCAATTTTTTTGTCCTCTAGTAAGTAATTTATTGTTTGATAGATAAGTGTTGATTTTCCAACTCTTCTAGGTCCTATAATGCTTAGAATTCTTTTTTCGTCTATTTTTTGAATGATACTATTAAATTCTTCTCTTTTTCTTCCTAATAAAAATTGTGGGTTTATTTTTTGATTTTTCCACCATACATTGTTTGTGATTAAACTTTGTTTTATATCCATTGTATCACCTCTTTTTTATCTTTCTATTATATATTATACCATTTTTGTTGAATGTATTCAATATATTTTGTTGATTTTGTTGAATTCATTCAATAAAACTAACAAAGTACTTAGATAATTCTCTAAACCCTTTTATTCTATTTCATTAAAGGTCCGTCCCTAAATCCCTAAAAACAGGGATTGGAGGACCGTCCCCTAATCCCTGTTTGCTACTTTTTGCAATTCTTTATATCTTTTAACTTTTTGTGTTGTAGTTTTTTCTAATTCTTCAGTTGTAATCTCAATTTTCTTAATATGCTTAAATAGTGGCAAATCTTTATTTATCTCTTTAACTTGTTTCCAAATTTCTTCTTTATATTCATCTTCTGACCTTTCACCAAAAACATCTTTAATTGCGTCTGCATCATAAACAATTTTTGCACATAACATTGTATCTGTTTTGCTTTGTCCTCTTTGATATACTAAACTTTCCTTTACATATGGCAATTTATTTATTAATGCTTCTATTTCTTGTGGATAAACATTTTCTCCATTTCTTAAAACTATTACATCTTTCTTTCTTCCAGTTATGTATAAAAAGCCATCTTCATCTAAATATCCGTAATCTCCTGTTGAAAACCATCCATCTTTTAATACTTCTTTTGTTGCTTTTTCATTATTGTAATATCCAAGCATTACACTTGGTCCTTTTACTGTAATCTCCCCTATTCCATCTTTATCTGGATTGTCAATTCTACATTCTAAGTTTTCTAGTACAAGTCCTATTGAGCCTGGTCTTTTCTTTTTATCTGTTTCTGCTGATATTACTGGTGATGTTTCTGTTAGTCCATATCCTTGTACTTGTTCTATTCCTAAATTGTTATATCCGATTATTGTGTCTTTATTCATTGGGGCTGCACCATAAAATACTACTCTTAGGTGTCCACCAAAATTATTTAATATTTCTTTAAATACTATTTTCCTTATATCTATATGGCATTTTAATAAGCCATTTGATATTTTTATCATTTTATTGATTAATTCTGTTTTTCCTTTTTCCTTAATTGCTTTTTGAATTTTCTTATACATGGTTTCTAATACTAGTGGAACTGCTACAAATACTGATACTTGGAAGTCTTTTAGGTTTTGTTGTATATATCTTAATCCTTCACAAAAAGCTACTGTTGCTCCACTATATGTACCGTATAAAAATGTTATTGTACATTCAAATGTGTGGTGTATTGGTAAAAATGATAATAATGTATCTGTTCTATATATTTTTACATATTTATTGATTGCTACGATATTTGAAGCGATATTGTTTTGTGATAACATTACTGCTTTTGGCTCATTTGTAGTTCCTGATGTAAATAGCATTATTGACATTTTATATGAATCTATTTTTACATTATCATATCTATTATCACCTTTTTCTAACATTTCTTTTCCTTTTTCTAGAACTTTGTCATAAGAAAGAACCTCTTTTTTTCCTTTAGAGTCCATACAAATTAAATTTTTTAGATTACAACCTTTTTCTATTATTTCATCAATTGCTTTTTGATATTTTTTCTCATAAACAATTGTATCTACTTCACTTCTTTTGATTAAATTTCCGATTTCAATATCTGTTAGTGCTTTATCTAGTGGCACAATAACTTTTCCTGCTGTTGTAGTTGCAAGATATGTTGTACACCATTTGTAACTATTATTTCCTATTACTGCTACTCTTTTTACTTTCATGTCAATTAAAGCTGTCCCTAGAGCTTTAATGTCTTTTACATATTGTTCATATGTAATTTCTTTTATCTCATTATTTTCTTTATATTTAAAGGCTATTGACTTTCCAAAGCTTTCAAACCTTGTAATAAAATCTCTAAAGTTTTCTGCTTCTTTTGTCTCTTTTTTTGATGCACTTTTTTTCATTCTACATCATTCCCCTCTCCCTTTTTTCTGAATTTTATAACAAAATTATCGATATTTCAATAGATTTTATTAAAACATTTACAATTCACAACTACTTTTCTATATTTTAATATGCAAATGATATATTTAGATATTTTGAAGGATATTGTGGGGACCGTTCTAGAAAATGTTTGAACGTATGTGAATTACATTTTCTTGAATGGGGATTACGGAAAAATATATAAATATATCATTTGCTTTAAAGTATTCTGTTGGTGTGAATTGTAACCAAAAGATTATAAAATGACAAATTTTTCAATAAAATTCTTGCAATTTTAAACCAATAAGTATATAATTTCTTTAATTAGTATTAAGGGGAGGTATATTGCAATGTCTGAAACATTATACGAATTAACAGGACCTCAAATGAACATATATTTGAGGGAACAGGCATATGACAAAACACCTATAAATGTCGTATGTTTTTCTTCTTATATTAATAAGGATGTAGATATTGAGATTTGTCAAAAGGCTATAAATGAGATTATAAAATGCAATGATAGCCTACGTTTTAGAATTATAAAAAATGAGGATGGTATATTTCAAAAATTAGAAAAATATGAATATGAGAATATACCTGTTATTGACTGCTCTAATAAAACAGTCGAAGAAATCAGAAAGGAAATTGATATTGATACAAATATCCCTTTTACACCTTTTGAAAATAGTAAATTATACAAATTTACTATCTATAAAATGTCTAATAATCACATTGTTTTAAGTTTCAAAATGCATCACATTATATCTGACGGTTGGGGTGCAAGTATTATTTTCAAACAATTCAATACTTTTTATTATCTATTATCCAATAACTTGGATTTAATTAATTTCCCATCTTATTTAAATTACATTGATACTGAAAAAGAGTATTTAAATGGCAACTCTTTTATTCGTGATAAAAAATATTGGGAAAATTACTTAAAAAATATACCTGAAATGGTATCTTTTAAAGAAAATATTCTAAAAAAAGGTTCTAAGACTATAAAATATGGTGAAGGTCTTTCTTTAGAACTTTCTGAAAAGATAAATGAGTATTGTAGAGAAAATAAAATTACACCATATGTATTTTTTGTAGCTTTACATGCGATTTATTTATATAAAACTGTTGGTAAATATGATTTTATGGTTGGTACTCCTTTACTTAACAGAAAAAATATTAGTGAAAAAAATATATTAGGAATGTTTGTCTCTACATTTCCACTTCGTTTTCACTTAAATGATGATATGAACATTTCTGAATTGTTTGATAAAATTCATACTGATACTTTTGGAGCATTAAAACATCAACGTTATCCATATTCAGCTATTTTGAATTATGCAAAAAATATTGAACATGTAGAAACAAATTTATTTGATACTATTGTTTCTTTCCAAAATGCTCATGCAGCCAGCGATTATCTTGATTATGATAAAGATATTGAGTGGCATCTTCCTGGTCATCAACAAAGTAGTTTTGAATTACATGTTACAGACCATAATAATGCAGGAATATATTATTTGAGTTTAAGTTTTTCTGAAGGTATTGTTTCTCAAGATGAAGCAAAACTTGTATATTTACGTTTTGTAGAGATGATTAATTATATAATTTCTCATAAAACTACTACACTTCAAGAAATTTCATATATTCCTAAAAAAGAACTTGATACAATTCTTCATCAATTTAATGGTGAATATAAATATAAACCTACAAAAACCTTGATTGAATTATTTGAAGAACAAGCCAAGAAAACGCCTAATTCAATTGCTTTGAAGTATAAAGATGATGAGCTTACATATAAAGAGTTAAGCGAAAAAGTATATAATTTTGCTGTTTATTTGAAGGCAAAAGGTGTTAAGCCAAATGAAGGAGTTACTTTGCTTATACATAGGAGCTTAGAAATGGTGGTTGCAATGCTTACAGTTTTAAAGTGCGGAGCATACTATTTACCAGTTGACCCTTATTGGCCTGCTGACAGAGTTAAATTTATTATTAAAGATAGTAACAGTAGATTTTTGGTTACAAATGAAAGATATTTAGATACTTTTAAAGATGATGCTACATGTATAAATGTTGATAATATTTTATCTTTACCAGATGGAGATAAAAATGTAGAATTTAAATATGATGTAAATAGTTTAGCTTATACTATTTATACTTCTGGAACAACAGGAAAACCTAAGGGAATATTGACTTCAAATTATAACATTGTATATTTATTAAATTCAACAAAAAATAGATTAGTACAAGATGAAAATGATATTTGGGTACTTTTCCATACTTATACTTTTGATTTTTCTACCTGGGAAGTTTATGCTAGTTTATTATTTGGTGGAAAACTTGTTATTGTGCCTAAAGAAACAACCTTAAGCCCAAAAGAGTTTTTAAAATTGCTAGTTAAGGAAAAAGTAACTATTTTGAACCAAACACCAGCTTATTTTTATAAAGTAATTGAAGAAGAAAAAGCATTAAATCTTTCTCCAGATGATTTATCTCTTCGTGCGATATTAGTTGGTGGAGAAGCAGTTTATGCAAAACCTTTTAGATATTGGAAAGAAAAATATCCTAAAACAACTCTTCTAGAGCCATATGGACCTACTGAATCAACTATTTTTGCAACTCTTTGCGAAATTACTGATTCTGATATTGAAAATAATGAAACATATATAGGTTATCCATTACAAAATTATCATGTATATATTTTAGATAAAAAGGGAAATATTCTTCCTATTGGTTGTGATGGAGAAATTTCTATCGCTGGTGGCGGACTTTGCAGGGGTTATTTGAATAAACCAGAATTGACAGCTGAAAAATTTGTATATAATGAAAATGTTGGTGAAGTTATTTATAAATCTGGTGATTTAGGATTTTTCGCAACAGATGGTAGGGTTAGATATATTGGTAGAAATGATAATCAAGTTAAAATTAGAGGATTTAGGGTTGAAATTGGAGAAATTGAAAAAGAAATTTTAGCATGTGGAAAGATTTCTAAAGTTTTAGTTCTTCCAGTTGAAAATAAAAATATGACGAAATCTTTAGTTGGATTTATTGAAACTAGTGAACCTAATTATACTGAAGAAGTAACTACTAAATTAAGACAAAAATTGACACCATATATGATACCTAAATTATATCAATTTGAAGTATTTCCTTTAAATGATAATGGCAAAATTGATAGAAAAAAATTATTAGCCGAAATTGCAAATGTTGATGACAAGAAAGAAATAGTTGCTCCAAAAACTGATTTGGAAAAAGAAATTTATGAAGTTGTTTGTTCTCTTATGAACAGAAAAGATATCTCTATTGATGATGATTTCTTTGATGATTTAGGTTTAGATTCTTTAAATATCATGGAATTAACTATTAAATTATCAAAATATAATTTGGAGATACAAGATATTAATAATGCATCAAACATAAAAGATTTAGCAGAAAAAATAGAGACTCATTCAGAAAATACGAATTATTCTAATGTAATTGAACAAGTTGATATTATAAATAAACATGTGGATTATGATTTGTCAAATGTTCTTTTAACTGGTACTACTGGATTTTTAGGAATTCATCTTTTAAGAGAGCTTTGTGAAAATCCAAATGTTAAAAAAGTGTATTGCTTAATTCGTAAGAAAAATAATAAAGATGCTAATGAGAGAATCCAGATTTCATTACAAAATTATTTTTCTAATGATGTAATTGAAAAAATAAAAGATAAAATAGTTGCAGTTGAAGGTAATTTTGAAAATAAAAATCTTGACTTTGCAGATGAGGTATATAGCAAATTGTGTAAAGAAGTTACAACTGTTATTCATTGTGGAGCAAATGTAAAGCATTATGGAAAATATAGTACTTTTTACCGTGCAAATGTATTAGGAACTAAACATATTATTGAATTTTGTAAAAATTCTAAGGCAAAACTTGCTCATATTTCTACTGTATCTGTTGGAGGATATTCTAAAGTCGGTACTGCAGTTGTATTAAATGAAAATAACATTAATGTTGGACAAGATTTTAGAAATCATGTTTATATGATTACAAAATATCAAGCTGAATGTGAAGTTTTGAAAGCTATTAATTCAGATGAAATTGAAGGAAAAATATTCAGACTTGGAAATATTATGCCTAGATTTAGTGATGGTAAATTCCAGACTAATTTCTTGGAAAATGCTTTTATGAGTAGAATTAAAACTATATTAAAATATGGAGAAATTACTGATGGATATTTAAAAATGATAATTGATATTAGTCCTGTTGATTTATGTGCTAAGTCAATTGTAAGTATTTTGTGTGATAATAATTCTCAGAGAATTTATCATATTTATAATAATAATAATTTTTCTATTAAAGAGTTATTGTCAATGTTAAATATTTCTGTTAAAATATCTTCTAAAAATGACTTAATAGAAAAACTTAAAAGTTCAGAAGACCCTTTTGATGCACATATGCTTAATGATTTAATAAATGCAGAATACATTGAAACGCCTGTTGATAATAGTTTGACTATTCATTTGCTTTTAAATAATGGTTTTAAATGGCCTGTTTTGAAGAAAAATTACTTAAAATATATTTTAGATAAAGATTAAAAATTAATTACAATTTGCATTAAATATTTGATAATATAAAATGTAAATTGTAATTAATTCATTAAACAAAGGAGTGACAAATTAATAATGAATATTGCAGAGAAAAACGTAAGAAGAATTAAATTTAATATTTATTCAAAAATTATATTTTTAGAAATTCTTGTAATTGCAATAATGAAATTTTTGACACCTGTACTTTTGAACTACCCGCCTATGTCAGAAGAGGCCGTATTTCAATCACAAATAGAGCCTTTTTCACATACAATGCAATACATTTCTTTAGGTAGTCTTGCTGTTATAATATATATCTTATGTATTCATCACATGTGTAAAAGTGCTTTTAAATTTTTGGATTTATATGTTAAAGATAAGTCTAAAATTACCACTAATTTAATAAAAAAAGTACGTAAAGATTGTTTTATTATACCTAAAAAGATAATTCTTGTGCAAGTTGTTATTTTAGTTGTTATCTTATTGATGCTTTTTATTATGCTTAAAGCAAATGTGCAATTGTGTTTTAAGTTTTTGCTGGTATATTTTGCATTTTTTACGGTTATTGCTATTATATCTTCTGTGTTAATAAAACAGGATTTGGATATTGTTATTAAATTAACTTATAATATAGATGCTGATTATAGTGATTTTAAAAAGCAATCAAACTTTAAGGGTAATTTACTTTTTAACTTGTTCCCATTCTTTTTAGTAATAATAATTATCATTTCTTTACTTGGTTATGCTAAAGGATGTTCTGCTATTGGAGAGGGAAATTACAATTATTATAAATTCCAACTTCAAAATACGGATTTTAATAACCTTTCTAAGGAAGAATTGATTAAAAAACTTGATAATGTTACATTAAAAAATCCAAATGATTATTATTTTATAATAGATAATGGTGAAACTTATATTTCAGACCCTAACGGAAATTTATCTGATTTCTTTTTGAAATATTTAAATACCTATTATGAACAAACAGATGGAAGGATATATGAATATTATGGAGTGGAAGAAGAAGGTTATGCACAAAGAATTTTCATGGAAGACCATGTTGCATATATTGGATTTAAATATTCTTCTACAACTTCAGAATTTGGTAGTTTCTTTGTATATCTTTGTATAATATCTCTTATAATATATGCCGTAATTTTAGTAGTTTGGTCAAGAGGTATTAGTCAAAATTTAATTGAAGTTACTAATAATCTGGTTAAGATTTCAAAAGGTAAAGTTGCTCACAATATAGGTGTTTTACCTGTAACATCAGATGATGAATTAGGACAACTTACTGTTGCTTTTAATGATATACAAAAAATCACAAAAGCTAACTTTGAGAAAATTAGAGAAAATCAGGACCTTTTAATGGAGAAAGAACGTTTAGCTTCACTTGGTCAATTAATTGGTGGTATTGCTCATAACTTGAAAACTCCTATAATGTCTATATCAGGTGCTGCTGAAGGTTTGAATGATTTAATTAAAGAATATGATTCATCTATTGATGACCCAGAAGTAAATAGTCAAGACCATCATGATATCGCAAAAGATATGTCTTCTTGGATTGAAAAGATTAAAACTCATACCGAGTATATGTCAGATGTAATTACTGCTGTTAAAGGTCAAGCTGTAAATTTATCTAATGAAGAAGATATTACTTTTACTGTTGGTGAATTGTTAAAGAGAGTTAATATTTTGATGAAACATGAGCTTAAAAATGCTATTGTTTATTTGAATATTTCTTTGAAGGTTGATGAGAATTTAATACTTAAAGGTGATGTTAATAGTTTAGTTCAGGTTATTAACAATATGATTTCAAATTCAATTCAGGCTTATAACGGAAAACCTGACCAAAATATTGATTTGATTGTTACTAAGGAGAATAATAATTTGCTTATTTCTGTTAAGGATTATGCTACTGGTCTTTCTCAAGAGGCAAAGGATAAGTTGTTTAAAGAAATGTTTACAACAAAGGGTAAAAATGGTACTGGTCTTGGTTTGTATATGTCTTATTCTACAATTCGTGCTCATTTTAATGGTAATATTACTTTTGAGTCAGAAGAAGGCAAGGGTACTACATTTATTATTA
>CALXJZ010000040.1 GCA_944388745.1 uncultured Clostridia bacterium | reverse complement strand
GCAAATTTAACAGGTACAAGATACTCTTATAAAGCAAATACAACAGTAACGATTCTTTCTAATGTATCTAGTACAGTTGATAGAGTTAGAGTCAATGCAACTGGAAGATATGCATATATAAGTACATCTAATTATGCAAGTTCTGGAAATTCTAATTATTTAAGTGGAACAGCAGGACAATATAAAAGGTTAGCAAATAGAACTTATTTATATTCTAAATCTAATTTAACAGGAACAAGATACACTTATTTGCCTCTAACACAAGTAAAGATTATAAAAAATGTGTCTTCGAGTGTAGATTATGTTTATGTTGTAAAAACTGGCAGATACGCATATGTAAAAAGTAATAGCTATAGATAAAAATCAAAAGCTAGATTAGATTATTCTAGTCTAGCTTATTTTTTCAATTCTTTTTAAATCTAAAAAAATCCCTTGAAATCAAGGAATGCAAGTATATTAATTCAAAATTTAAATCCATTAAAATCGAACCTCGTAAGCCGATTTTCTATTGATATTTCAAGAAAAATTAAGAAGTATTTACATAACTATAAAAATATGTTATAATGTAACAGAAAAGTAATATATTCTTAATATTTCTGTAAAAAAAGTATTATATAATATTTATAAATTAAATAGAAAATATTGCATTTATAAAAAAAGTAGTATAAAATGTTCTAAAAAATAAAAGAATATAATATATACTAGGAGAAGAAATGGATGACAAGACAAATAAAAAAATAACAGGTTATCATGGAACTAAAAAAGAAAACGTAGAAAATATTTGTACAAATAATTTCAATATTAATGAAGACAAAAATAATAAATTATTTTTAGGATATGGAATATATTTTTTTGATAAATATGATGATGCAGTAGATTGGAATATAAAAGCTTTTATTAAAGAGTTATCATACTGTCCAAAATATAAAATATTGCAAGAAAAATATTCTATAATAGAAAGCGAAATTGAAGTTGAAAGCGACCAGATATTGGATTTAGATGAAAAAGAAAATTTAGTTAAATTAGAAATGTTAGTGGATAAAATAAAAGGAAAATTAATAACTAAGCCAGAATATCAAAGAGCAAGGAACAAAACATCAGCTATAATTAATATGTTATATAAAAGAGGAAAATTAAAAAAGAAAGTGATTGTAAAAACTTTTATAGAAACGATAGATATGAAAAATTTGAGTTCATTTAAAAATTATGCAAGAAAAATGTTTTGTGTAAAAGATGTAAATGTAATAGCAAGAAATAAAGAAAATAAAGAGTTAAAAGAAGAAGTTTTTGAAGGTATAATATTTTTTTATAAATAGTGAAGGTGAGGAAAATGGATATATTTGATTTAGATATTAAAGATTTTGAAGTAGAGATAGATAAATTTTTAGATAGTTTTTCAGAAGAAGAATTGTTTAATGAGTTAATAAACGAAGGACTTGAAGTAGATTCATACAATGAAAAATATAATGAAGAAGCTTATTATGTTGAAGAAAAGAAACAGAATGTATGGATACATAAAAATAGTACAAGCAATAAAAAGAAAAAAACGTCGTCTATGTTTTTTAAAAGAGAAAGAATAGATTTAATGGAGGCTGCTTAAATGGAAAGATTAGAAAGTATGTTAATTTTTAAAAAGTATACAGTTGATGAAGTTATATTTAAAAGAAACGAAAATTATGACTCGGCACAAAAAACAAGAATAGAGTTTTCTATAGATAAAGAAGTTAGAAGAAAAGATAATCAAATGATTGTTAATCTTATTACAAGAGTTTTTGAAAATTGTGAAGAAAAAAATTATCCTTTTGAAATGACAATAGAGATAACTGGTTATTTTGAAATAGAAAATGAAGGAAAAGATATAAATTTTGAGCCAAATGCTATTGCAATATTATATCCATACATAAGAGCGATAGTTTCTACATATACTGCGAGTGCAAATATAAATCCACTGATATTGCCAGCTATTAATGTTAATGCATTATTTAACAAAAAGAACTAATCATAGTTCTTTTTCTTTTCGACAAATTTCTCACGACATATTAACATAAACATGATAAAATAATTGTAGAGGTGATGTATATGAAAGAAATGTATATTAAATCTCTACAAATGATAAAAGAATTGAATATTAAAACTGAAAAAGAGTATAAAGCATTAGTAAAAAATAATCTTATATTAAGATTACCTTCGCTGAAATACATAGCATGCACAGATGAATTTAGTGAAATAATAGAACTAGCAAAAGAAGTCGCTTAGACTTCTTTTTATTATATGTTATTTCAACTTTAATAGCGACAGTGATAGAATGGAAACATATTACAGAAATGAAGCAGACCCAATGCCATACAACACAAATGGAACACTAAGAGTAAGAGAATTCAGAGGCTCAAGCAAGAGCAATATTCTATGGACAACAAAAAGAACAATGCAAACATGGAATAGCCAAAGATATCTATATGGAGGACCAATACCGGTAGGATTTGCATTCAAAAGACCATATGAAGGACGGACATCGGAAATCAAAGTCAACATTATGCAGGAGTTGCATTTGATGTAGGGCAAACATTAACACAGAGTCAAAGAACAAGACTATGGAATAGTGCAAATAATGCACAAATCTGGTCATACTTAGAACCACTTTCTCTGACACCAACATGGGTACATTTTGACAAGAGGTGGGGACGTCCCGCTTGTAGTACAGGTGGATATCCAACTATCAGAAGAGGAAGTTTAAGTAATTATGTATTAATAGCACAAGACGATTTAAATACATTAGGATATAGAACAAATGGATTAGATGGAATTTTTGGTTCTGCAACACAAAACGCAGTAATTAGTTATCAGCGTTCAAGAGGATTAACAGCTGATGGAATTGTTGGATGTAATACATGGCGTTCATTACAAGAAGATGTTGTTGGGACAGGTGCAACAAGTACAACAATAAATTAAAAAATATGAGGTGTCTAATTTGATACCTCAAAATTTTTTTATAAAATTTAACAAATTTTCAAAAAACACTTGCAAAACAAAAAAAGTTATATTAAAATGGTGGTGAAGTGGAGAGAAGTGGTACAAAGTGGTAGAAAGTGAAAAAGGAGGTCCATTCATTGTTAATAGGCGAATATGAGCATTCTCTCGATGCAAAAGGCAGACTAATAATGCCAGCAAAACTAAGACAAGACATGGGAGACAAGTTCATCGTAACAAAAGGGTTAGATGGATGTCTATTTGCGTTTTCACAAGAAGAATGGATTAACTTTGAAACAAAATTAAAAGCATTACCACTTTCAGACAGAAATGCAAGAAACTTCGTAAGATTTTTCTTATCAGGAGCAACAGAATGTGAAATAGACAAACAAGGAAGATTTCTACTTCCAAACAATTTAAGAGTCGCAGCAAAACTTGAAAAAGAAACAGTAATAATTGGAGTTGGGACAAGACTAGAAATTTGGGATAAAGAAACATGGCAAAATTGCGATGAAAATATATCTGCAGATGAAATTGCAGAAAATATGGCAAATTTAGGTATATAGCTTTCAAAAGTTTATATATAAACACCAAAGAAAAAAATACTAAAGATAACTATACAAAAGACAACAATACAAAAGACAAAAAATACATAAGAAAAATGTACAAAAGATTTTTCTATACACAAAAGATAAAGAGTTCAAGTTTAAACAAAAGAAAAATCGAAATGTACAAATGTTTAATCAAATGAAAACAAAAGAAACATTTGCTAAAGAAAACACTAAAAAACCAAAAGACAAATACATAGAGTAAAGACAGCTGGTAGTTTTTCGGAATTACCAGCTGTAATTGTAAATTTAGAAAAAAGATAAAAATTTACAATCAAAAAGGAACGTGAAAAAGATGGAATTTAAACATAAGCCAGTTATGTTAATGCCATGTATAGACGGTCTAGAAATAAAAAAAGACGGAATATATGTTGATGGAACTTTAGGAGGAGCAGGACATAGTATAGAAATTGCAAAAAGACTATCTTCAAAAGGAAAATTAATAGGTATTGACAGAGACGAAGAGGCTTTAACAGCAGCACAAGAAAAATTGAAAGATTTTAGCAATGTAATATATGTACATGATAATCATGACAATATAAAAGAAATATTAGAAAACTTAGAAATAGAAAAGGTAGATGGAATTCTTTTAGATTTAGGAGTATCTTCATATCAATTAGATGAAAGAAACAGAGGATTTAGCTATTTAGGAGAAAATAAACTTGATATGAGAATGGACAAAACTCAAGAACTAACAGCTGAAACAGTTGTAAATACATATGAAGAAAAAGAATTAGCTGATATCATATATCAATATGGAGAAGAAAGATTTTCAAGACAAATTGCAAGAAATATATGCAAACAAAGAGAAAAAGAAAAAATAACCACCACAAAGCAATTAGTAGAAATAATTGAAAATTCAATTCCAAAATCTAAACAAAAAGATGGACATCCAGCAAAAAGAACATTTCAAGCAATTAGAATTGAAGTAAATAATGAAATAAAGCCATTATATAACACAGTATTGGATTGTATAGATTGTTTAAATGATGAAGGAAGATTATGCATCATAACATTTCATTCATTAGAAGATAGGGCAGTTAAAAATGCATATATAGAAGCTCAAGGAAAATGCACATGTCCAAGCGATTTACCATATTGTGTGTGTGGAGCAAAATCATTAGGAAAGATTATAACAAGAAAACCAATAATAGCAAATGAAGAAGAACAATTAGAAAATTCAAGAAGTAAAAGTGCAAAATTAAGAATATTCGAAAGAAGATTAAATCAAGAGTAATACAAAGGAGGTGAATAACTTATGGCAGGAACAAGATATCAATATACAACAAGTCCTAGAAAACTAGAACCAGACATACAAAGAAAAAGAAACAAAAAGCAACGTAAATTAAGAGTTGTAGAAGATTTACCAAGACAAAAAGTAGAATTATCTAAAGAACAAAAAAAGAGACAAAAAAACCTAACTCTAGTTGTAGTAGGAATATTTATCTTGTTGCTTACAATAAGTTATAGAAACTCCCAAATAAATGAAAAATTTAATGAAGTCCAAGATTTAAAAGAACAATTAGCATCATTAGAAAAAGAAAATCAACAACTAGAAGTAACAATACAAAATAGCTTAAATCTAAATAATATAGAGAAACAAGCAAAAGAAAAGTTAGGTATGCAAAAATTAACAAATAAACAAACAGTATATGTAACACTACCTAAAAAAGATTATATAGAACCAGCAACTGAAGAAGTAATAAAAACAGAAGAAAAAAATTGGTTTCAACAATTTGTAGATAAAATATTTAATAGATAAAAAAGTGTATATAAAATATAGAAAATTTTGTATACATTTTTTTTATTTGCCTAAAAATAATATTTTGCATATTGTAATAATTGAAAAAATAAATAATAAAATTAGTTGAGTGATGTAATAAGCTAAAATACTACGGAATAAGGGGATTGAAAAGATTTAGATAAAGTATTACAAAAATATTACACACACGAAAAATTCACAAAAATTTCACAAAAACCTTTACATTTTGCCTGAAAAGTAATATAATGTTGACGTAAATAATTTTACAAGAACCCAAATTGCTAGGGAAATAGGCAATACAAAAAATAATATTCCAATTAAGGGGGAGGAATTAATATGTCAAGTTTTAAAACAAAACTATTAGGTACAATTTTAATACTAATGTTATTAATATTTGTGCCTTTTATTGTTTTAGCAGCAAATGAACAATTACAAATTGTAAGTACAGAAAATGGTGATTACCTAATTTATGTACAAAATCTAACAGAAGAATTCAAATATGCATTATCAACTAATAAAGATGAAAATGTAGCAACTTTAGATTTTATTAGTTCAGTACCAGATGATGATGGAAATCAAGTAGTATTGATAACTAATGAAAAATATGAAGAAATAAAAGATGAAAATGTATATATTTGGATTGAAAATTCAGAAAATCAAATGATTATTAATGCAGAACAATTAGATTTTTCTCTTGCATTTGCAAAAGAAAAAATGAATATTGTTGAAAATACTACAAAAAGAATTTTAGTAGATACAACAAAAACATTAACATCAGTAGAAGACATTGAAGGTGTTAAAACAACAGTTACAACAGGTGCTATTGAAATTACAGATAGCAAAGACGCTACTTATTATTATATGAGTGTAAAATTACCAGCAGATGAAAAATACAACAGATTGATGGAATTATCAGAAACAATAAACCAAAACTATAATGATATGGATATGTATTCTAGAATCCAAACAGCAAATGAATTTTATAACTTATATAATGAATTAATTTCAAATGTTCAATGGCAAGAAGTTGAAAATATGACAATAGCTCAACCAGAAGATTCAAAAAATGGAGAACAATACATAGTATTCCTAAGAAAAGTAGAAGAAGACATGACAACTTTAGATGCACAATTCCTAACTTGCTATGAAGACTATAATCCAGAATTTGAAAATCAAGAAAGACAAGTGTCAGAAACTACAAAATTACCAATTACTTATGATAGCATAGCTTTAATAGTAATCTTAGCAGTAATTGCAATAGCTATAGTTATTGTATTTATAAGAATGAAAAAGATAAATAAAAAAGAGGATAAATAAGTTTTGAAATTAAAAATTTATAAAGCGATTTTGGCAATATTACTAATAGCATTTATTATTGTTCTAGGTTTGATTATAGCAAAATATTTTAACAGCCAAAAAAATGAAGAATTAAATCAAGAAACAGTAGAAACTTTTTCAAATATAAATACACAAGAAAATGAAAAAATAGAAATGCAAGGTTATGAAGTAATTGGAATTGTAAAAATACCAAAAATTAATTTAGAATATCCAATATTAAATATTGAAACATCAAATCCAGAAGAAACAAAAGCGCCAATGAAAATATCAATAGTTAAATATTGGGGTGGAAAAGTTAATGACTATGGAAATCTATCAATAGCAGGACATAACAACCATAATGGAACAATGTTTGGAAAGACAAAAAACTTAGAAATAGGAAACATTGTAGAATTAACAGATTTAGAAAAAAGAACAATTCAGTATGAAATATATGATAAATTTGTTACAGACCCTAATGATGTTAGTATACTTGCTACAAATGATAATAGTATAAGAGAAGTTACTTTAATAACATGTACAAATGGAAATAAAAATAGGCTTATACTAAAAGCCAGAGAAATATTATAGTAAGGAGGAATTTTATAATGGCTAGCAAATTTAAAGTGTCAAATAAGAAAACAATTATAGCAATTGCAGCAATAATTATATTACTAATTATAGCAGTAACTGGAACAGTTGTATTCTTAAGAGACAGAGGTAGCACAGAAGCTGCTGAATACACTACAACAGATACAAACGAACAAGTTGCAAGTGATAATCAAGAACAAGTGCAAAACGAAGAACAACAAGCACAAGCAAATGACCAAGCAGCAAACCAAGAAGATACTGAAACACAAAATAGTAATGAAGAAACAACTACAGCAAATCCAGAAACAACAACTGGAACAACAGAAAATAATGAAGGAACAACAACTGGAGCAACTGGAACAACAGGTGCAACAACTGGGACAGGAACAACATCAGGAACTACAACAACTACAGATACAATACAAGAATCAACAATAACAAGAACAGAAACAGAAGAAGTAATGGTAGCAGAAAATTTCTTAGTAGGATGGCAACCATTATCATTAAATGTTGATGAAGCATCAAGCAGAATTAATGCCGAAGAAACAGACCTTGAAGTAGTTAAAACTGCAAAAACTGAAACAGGAGAAAATCTAGTATTTGCAGGAGATGATATTACATACACAATATCAGTTACAAATAAAAGCCAAAGAGATTTAAATAATATTGAAATATCAGACACAGTACCAGCTTTAACAACTCTAAAATCAATAGATGATGAAGGAGTTGAAACACAAGGAAAAATAAAATGGGAAAAAGATATAAAAGCTGGAGAAACAGTAGAAGTAAGTTTCACAGTTACAGTTAATGAAGGAGCAACAGGAACAGTTAGAAATGTTGCTATTGCAAATGGAGAAGAAAGCCAAGAAGAGCAAACAGCAATAATAACATCTGAAAAAACTAGTGAAATTACAAGAAAAGGTCAAGTAGTTTCTGAACCAGCAATGATTGGAGACGAAATTACATATACTATTTCTATCACAAACACAGGTGATAAAGAAGGAACAACAACTGTTAAAGATAGCAATTTAGAAGGAATTTTAGCAGATGAAAAAGCTGAAATGGTTGGAAATGTAACAATATTTAAAGGTGAAGAAGTAGTATCTACTGATAAAACAGCACAAGACTTAATAAGTGGAATAGAAAATATTGTAGTACCAGCAAATGGTAGCGCAAAAGTAGTATTCACAATCAAAGTAAATAAAGTTGATGGAAAAATAACAAATGTTGCTTTAATAGGTGATGAGACAGAAGAACCAACAAATCCAGAAGAAACAGAAACATTTGATGTTACAATCAAAAAAGAAGTAAAAGATATTATTAGAGCTGGAGAAGTTGCAAGTGAACCAGTTAAAGCAGGAGATATCATCAATTATAATATTATACTAAAAAATATTGGAAGTGTAGAAGGAGAAGTAAACGTATCAGACGTTTTAGATAATACAAAAACATCATTACAACTAAAAGATAGTGATGGAAACATAGTAGAAAAATTGACATTAGCAGCAGGAGAAGAAAAAGTATTAACAACAAGCTATACAGTAGAGCAAGCTTTAATCGATGCTCAAGAAAATATTAAAAATATTGCAACAGTAACTTATGACGATGAAGAAAAAACAAGTGAAGTTACAACACCAGTAGAAGATGAAAATCCAGCAATAAACGTAGTAAAAACAGCAACAGAAATAAATGGAAATGCAATTAAAGAAGGCGACAAAGTAAAAGCAGGAGACAAAATCACTTATACAATCACAGTAAAAAATACAGGAAATATAACTTTAAAAGATATTAATGTAACAGATGACTTAAAAGTATCTTATGACGAAAACAAAGATGGAGTTGGAGACAAAGAAATTGCACCAAATGGTACAATAAAAACAATTGCCACATTAGCACCAAATGGAGAAGATACAATAGAAGTAATCTACACAGTAGAACAAACAGATGTAGATAATTATGACAGAATAAAGAATGTAGCAACAGCAACAGTACCAGATGGACCAAGTGATGAAGACGATGATGAAACAATACCAACAGACAAAACAGCAACAATAGAAGTAACAAAAACAGCAACAAAAATAAATGGAAATGACATCAAAGCAGGAGACAAAGTAAAAGCAGGAGACAAAATCACATACACAATTACAGTAAAAAATACTGGATATACAACATTAAAAAATATAGTTGTAACAGATGATTTAGAAGTATCTTATGACGAAAACAAAGATGGAGTTGGAGACAAAGAAATTGCACCAAATGGTACAATAAAAACAATTGCCACATTAGCACCAAATGGAGAAGATACAATAGAAGTAATCTACACAGTAGAACAAACAGATGTAGATAATTATGACAGAATAAAGAATGTAGCAACAGCAACAGTACCAGATGGACCAAGTGATGAAGACGATGATGAAACAATACCAACAGACAAAACAGCAACAATAGAAGTAACAAAAACAGCAACAGAAATAAATGGAAATGACATCAAAGAAGGAGACAAAGTAAAAGCAGGAGACAAAATCACATACACAATAACAGTAAAAAATACAGGATATGTGACATTGAAAAATATTGTTGTAACAGACGAACTAGAAGTATCTTATGATGAAAATAAAGATGGTGTGGGAGATACAACAGTTGCACCAGAAGCTACAATAAAAACAATTGCTTCATTAGCACCAGATGAAGAAGATACAATAGAAGTAATCTATACAGTAACACAAACAGATGTAGACACATATGAGACAATAAGAAATGTAGCAACAGCAACAGTACCAGATGGTCCAAGTGATGAAGATGATGAAACAACACCAACAGACAATACACCAAGTATTGATGTAGTAAAAACAGCAGAAGAAATCAAAGCAGTAGGTTCGTCAGAATTTGTTGAATTAAACAGAGATGCTCAAGGAAATATAACATCATATGTAGAAAATGTTGGAGATATAATTAGATACACAATAACAGCTACAAATAATGGTGCAAAAGTACTTGAAAATGTAAATGTTATTGACCAAAATCACAATGTAAAAGTATTAAAAATAACAAAAGGAACTAATGTATATGAACAAACTGGAAAAGAAGATGATATAACAGCAGGAACTAACTTATTAAACTTCTTACCAGATGTAGAAAATAGAACATTAGAACCAGGTGAAAGTTATGTTATAGAAGTTGAATATACTGTTGAAAATGTAAACAACATTTCAGCAATAGAAAATACTGCAGTAGCAACAGGTATGCCAAGAAACGAACAAACTCCAGTATCAGATAATGATGATGAAGATGTTCCAGTAGCACAAAAATTAGGAAATAGCATTATAAAAACATCAGTAAAAGTAAATGACCAAACTTTATCAAGTGATGAAGATAGAAAAAATGTTAAATTACATGCTAATGACGTAGTTACTTATGAAATAACTGTTTCAAATGATGGAAATAAAGATTTAACTGGAGTAGCAGTAACAGATGACCATAATGTAACAGTTACAAAAATTGAAAAAGTAAATGCAGATGGAACAAGGACAGAAGACAGAGAATTAAAGAGAAATGCAACAACTACAAATCTACTTGGAAAGACAACATTAGGAGCAGGGGAAACATATATAATTACAGTTACATATGTAGTACCTGACAACTATATAGATGAAAGTGACCCAGTCAATGGAGACAAATTGATAAATATTGCAACTATAACAACTAATGAAACAGGAAGTAAATCTGAAGATGATACATTAGTAAAAGATAAAAAAGCAAATATAACACAATCAAAAACAAGTAAAGTTGTTGGAAATGATGAAGACGACCATATTATAAATTCAGGTGATATAATTGAATATACAATTACTGTCAACAATGATGGAAATATCACAGGAACAACAACAGTAAAAGATTCAAAATTAAGAGAGAATATTCAAAATGATAAAGTATTTATGATGAATGGAGAAACAACTTTAAGTAAAGATGATAGTTTAACAACAGAATGCATAAATGTAACATCAAGTCTTGGAACTACAACAACAATCAGTGTAAATAAATTAGCAGACGGATATACATTAGGTGTAAGCTCAGGAGAAACAATTACAATGACATTTAGAGTTGAAGTTGGAAAATTGTTACCAGGTGAAACAGTTATAAATACATTAGATGAACAAGAAAATACTTATACAGAAAACGAAGTAGAAGCATCTATAACAGTAAATAAAGAATTAGTTAAACCACAAAATACAGTAATAGTAATAGACTTATCATTAAGTATGGCTCAAAGCGTAAATTATAATGGTAGTGCTGACCCAATGGCTGATACTTATGAAGAAACTAGATGGTATGCTTTAACAGAAGCTTTAGATGAATTCTTAGATACTTATATGGATGGAAACAATAAAGTAACAATTATAGGATATAATGAAAGAGTAAAAGCTGAGCATATATTAATAACAGATACTGCAAGTAAAACAGATGCCATGAATTCATACAGAAATGTATTTACAAGGGAACAATATAATTTTGTCCCAGAGCAGTACAAAGGAGATGTTGATAATTTAATTGAATATAAAGATAATCATGATAAAAATTCAGGTACATTATTAGCATCAGGAACAAATATAGAAGCTGGAATGATAAAAGTTCAAGAGATATTACACGGAAAAGAGCAAGGTGCACAAGTAATTCTAATGACAGATGGAGTAGCAAATAGAGCAATGAGAGACGATGGTACAATAATAAATGATGACGACTTCTCAGATACTTACGAAGGTATTACTAGAGCTTCATCAAGGGCTACAACATTAAAAAATAGTGGTACAACAATGTATACAATTTCATTATCTTTAGGAAAAAGTAATGAGACATATACAACTAAATTAGAAAATATGGCAAGTGAAGACGAAAACGGAAACAAACTTTCAACATCTGCTAATGACATAACAGAAATAATAAATTACTTTAAGAAAATATCAGAAATAATTTCTGAATATCATGGAACATTAACAACTAAAGATGGTATCTTAATACTAACAAACACAGCCTTTAATATTGATTCAAGATATGTACAAAATGTTATAATAACAATACCTAATGATGAAACAGATGAAACATTCACATTGACATGGACACAATTTTCAAAGTATTATGACCCAGTAGCAAAAACAATTGATATAAAACAATTTGCAATTGATAAAAATATTCAAGGAATTACTGGAGATATTACAATAGATATCAATGTAGACCCAACAATTAATACAAATGCAGACTAAAAAAATAAAGATTCAGCCTTGTATAAGGTTGAATCTTTACAATTCTAATAAAATTACTTGCATTAAGGGGATGATAAAAATAGAAGGCAAGCATAAAAAAATAAAAGAAAAGCATAAAAGTAGACTATGGTTAAAATTTTTAATTTGTATTATTGTAGCGGTTATAATTGTAATGGTAGGATATTTAATAGTAGAGAAAATAAAAAATAATAGTAACCCAGAAATAACAGAAAAAGAAGAATATTACAAAATAGAAGATATAGGAAATATAAAATTTGAAAATGTATCTATTACAATAAAAGACAAGATGTCATATATTAATATAGACTTAGTAAATGGAGAAAATCAAAAGCTACCAGCTCAAGAAATAACTGTTAAGGTAATAAAAGAAGGTAAAGAAGTAGAATATTTATATAAAATTCCTGATATCGAACAAGGGCAAACTTATAATATAGATTTAATGACAACAGGAGATTTAACAAATGCAGAAGAAATAAAAGTTGAAGGAATAGAATTATAGTAGAATAACAAAGAAAGTACGTTATCAATGTAACGTACTTTTTCAATATATATAATTTTTATTAATAATCTAAATTAAACCATAATATTTGCAACTGTTAATAAAAAGGCATATAAAAGAGTTTTCCAAGAAATTCTAAAAGTTTTTCTTGTTATCTTATTTATAACCATTAATCTATGTTCTTTTCTAACTGTTAATGCTAAACAATTAGTTTTTGGATAAACTTCTTCATGTGTATTCATAGTAATCAACTCCTTTTATCTATCGTAAATCATAAATTCTTAAGTAAAAAATTAACTATTATAAATTAATTATAAGTCAAAAAAAAACAAAAGTCAACACTTTTGTAACAAAAATGTAATAAAAATGTAACAAAAAAATAATATAAAAAAAAAAAAATATAATATATTAGCTAAAGAATAAAGTTA
>CALXJZ010000039.1 GCA_944388745.1 uncultured Clostridia bacterium | reverse complement strand
ACAACACTTTTTATATCTATACTTCCACCATTTTTATCCAAAATCTCTTTTGCAATTGAAAGACCTAAACCAGTACCTCCCATTTCTCTTGTACGAGCCTTATCTACTCTGTAGAATCTTTCAAATATTCTTGACAAATCTTCTTCTGGAATTCCAATTCCATTATCAAATATTTTTATATATGCATCATTATATACAAATCCAACATATATTTTGATTTCTCCACCATCTTTTGTGTACTTTATACTGTTTGACAATATATTTAATACCACTCTTTCAATATCATCTTTATCTGCATATACTGGTGGTACATCTGCTGTAACAAAACAATTTACTTTATGATTTTTCTTCTTAATTTCTATTGCTAATTTATCTTGACATTTTTTTACTAACTCTCCTAAATCAAAAGATTCTTTCTGAGTTTTCTTTTTATTACTATCATATCTTGAAAGTGTTAATAAATCTGTAACTAATTTTGCCATTCTTCTTGCTTCTGTTGCAATAACATTTAGGAATTTAGTTTGAGTTTCCTTGTCATATTCTCCTTCTAACAATGTGTCTGCATATCCCATGATTGATGTAATTGGAGTTTTTAATTCATGTGACACATCTGCAACAAATTCTTTTTGCATATTGTCCAATTTAACATGTTCTGTTATATCCTGAATTACTGCTATTACACCATCTGGTCTGTCTGATTCATTTTTAAATGGTGCAAAAAATACATTCATATAATTATCTTCTACTTGTATTCTTTGCTCTGTTGAAGTCCAATTTTCTAAATAAATTATTTTTTCCATATTTATATCTAAGTTGAATTTTTTAAATATATCATCAAATGTATTATCTTCTGGCCTAATACTCAAAAATTTCTTTGCTGCTGGATTTATTAATATTATTTCACCTTTCATGTTAAATGCTATAATTCCATCTGTCATATGAAGCAATATTGTTTCTATTTGATTTTTTTGTGTTGAAACTTCACTTAGCTTTTCTTTTAATTCTGTTGTCATGACTCCAAAAATATTTTCTAAATCTCCTAAATCATTTCCTTTTTTCCTTAGAGATTTTTTCTTTGATTTCTTGCTAGCTTTTTTATCTCCATTTTTATCTGAATTATCATCTAGCTTGTCCACATCTTCTTCTGTTATTTTTTCTGCACTTTTTATAAGTTTGTTGATTGGATAAATAACAAATCTTGATAAAAATACTGCTGAAATTATGCCTATAACTGCAAAAACAACCCCTGCAACTGTTAATGTGATAAATGTTCTTTGTTGTATTAAACCTAGGATTTCTTCTACTTGCTCAGCTGTAACTTGTCCTTCTTCTACTTTGACACTTAACATTTGAAGTGAATTTATGAAAGAAATTCCTAGTCCACTTATGATTAGTATTCCTATTATAAAGAAAATTAATATTATTTTAAATTGTATGTTTTTAAACATATCCTTTTACTTCCTTTTTCTATTACAAATTTTTTTAATCTCATTATAAATTTTTTGTTCAACATTTGATGTTGCCATACTCAATGCTTTTTCTCCCATATGTAACATTTCTTTTTCATCTAGTACTATTTTTTCAATTTGCTCATTTAATATCTTGCCAGTAAGTTCATCATTTAGCAGAATTTTTGCTGCTCCTCTATTTTCTAATGCTTTTGCATTATATAATTGATGGTCATGGCTAACATTTGGTAATGGAACTAAAATTGATGGTTTTCCCAAATTAGAGATTTCAGTAACAGTCATTGCTCCACTTCTTGCAACTATTAAATCTACTAAATTCATTATTTCTTCCATGTTATATATATATGGAACTATCTTCATATTTTCAATTCTGTTTGTGTTTTTATGCTTATTGTCTAATTCTTCTTTTATAATATCATATTGTTTTGGCCCTGTTGCCCATATAACTTGATAGTTTTTATTCAAATTATTTTCTATTATTTCTATAATTGCCTCATTAATTTTTTGTGCACCTTGACTTCCACCAAAAATTAAAACTATTGGCTTATCTTCTTTTAATCCTAATTCTTTAATTTTGTTCTTTTTTATTTCATTTGTATAATTTATCTTTTTAATTTTTACTGGTGTTCCAGTAAAAACTACATTTTTTGCATTTTTTATTCTAGGAATTGCATCTTTAAAAGAAACTAATATAGTATTAGTTTTTTTAGCTAAGATTTTAATTGCTTTTCCTGGAAATGCATTGCTTTCATGTAATACTGTTGGAATTCCTAATTTGTGTGCTTCTGAAATCGTTGCCCCACAAATATATCCACCTGTTCCTATAACTACATCAGGTTGAAATTCTTTTATTATTTTTTTTGCTTCTCCAAATCCTTTTAAGGTTTTATACATCTTTTTTAAATTGTCTATTGATAATTTTTTACTTAATCCATATGCTTCAATTGTTCTTAATTCATAGCCTGCTCTTGGAACTAGGTCATTTTCTAAACCTCTAGTTGTTCCTATAAAAATTATTTTTGAAGCTTTTTCTTGTCTTTTTATTTCATTTGCTATCGCAATTCCTGGATTAATATGTCCTGCTGTTCCTGCTGCTGCAATAATTGCTCTCATCTTTCCCTCACTCCCGCTCTTGAAATATTCAGTAAAATTCCCATCTCACACAGTAATATGAATAATGCTGTTCCACCGGTAGCTAAAGAATGGTAGTGGCATTCCTGTTGCTGGCATTGATGATGTTACAACTGCTACATTTATTATTACTTGAATTGCAACTAATGCTGTTATTCCTATTGCAACTAAACTTCCAAACATATCTGGTGCACGCATTGCGATTAATACACCTCTCCAAATAAATATTGCAAATAGTATTAGCACAACTGCACTCCCAATAAATCCTAATTCTTCACCTAAAATTGAGAAAATGAAATCATTATGTGGTTCTGGTATATATAAGAATTTTTGTTTACTTTCTCCTAGTCCTGCACCAAATAGTCCACCTGAACCTATTGCATATAAACTTTGTATTACCTGCCATCCTGTATCTGTTGCATCTTGCCAAGGGTCTAAAAATGTTATTACCCTTTGTAAACGATATGGTTCTTTTATAATTAAGAATGCTATTGCTGGAATTCCTGCAACTAATCCTGTTACTAAGAAATGCCAGAATTTACACCCTGCCATTATCATCATAACTGCACATATTCCTACTATTACAACTGATGCGCTAAAATGTGGCTCTAATAATAACAATCCTATAATAGGTGCTAATAAGCAAATATGTTTCAAAAATCCTTTACTATATTTTGATAATTCATCTCTATTTTTTACTAATATTCCAGCATAGAAAATAATCATTAAAATTTTTACTATTTCTGATGGCTGTATTGATAAAGTCTCTGTTGGATATATCCACCTTTTAGCTCCATTAACTTCTTTTCCTATTACTAAAACTAATGCTAATAAGATAAGTGATATCCACCAAGCATGTTTATAGAATTTTTGATAAAATCTATAATCTATTTTTGAAATCATTAACATTGCAATTATTCCTAATATTGCAAATATTAGTTGTTTTGAAAAATATGAATAACTATTACCACTTTCAGCTAATGCTGATGGTGAACTTGCAGATAATACCATTATTAATCCTATACATAGTAATAGCAATATAGTAATTAACAATGTAAAATCTATCGGGTTATTTAAAAAGCTAGAAAAACTTCTTTCTTTTCTTTTCTTCTTTGCCATACCTCTTTCCTTTCTCCCTCTTTTTCTTTTTTCTTTCGCAATTATTTCTATCTTGTTAAATTAATTTAATATAATTTATATTTTTCATGTAATTTTACAAAATATAAATTTTATGAAATTACGAATGCGAATGAAAGAATATTATAAATTCTTTAATTATCAAGTAGGAGAATCTCAAACTCGCTTTGAGAGGTGCCTGCTTGATAATTTTAGAATTTATTTATTCTGTAATGTTAGCCGAGTAATAATTAAAATTTATATTTTGTAAAATTTTAAACTATTACATTTAATCCTATTATACAAAGTACAAGTGTAACTGCACTAAACACAATTACAACCTTACTCTCCTTCCAACCTGAAAGTTCGAAATGGTGATGTAAAGGTGCCATTTTGAATACTCTATTTCCAGTCTTTTTAAAATATGCAACTTGTATAATAACAGATAAAGTCTCTAAAACTGGAACTAGTGCAATAATAATTAATAGTAATGGCATTTTCATATATAAAGCTATTGCTGAAATAACTCCACCTAATAGTAGTGAACCAGTATCTCCCATAAACACTTTAGCAGGATGCAAATTAAACATTAAAAATCCTAATACTGTACCGACTACTACGCTTCCGAAAATTCCAATCTCGTCTATTCCAAATAATATTCCTATAATTGTCAAACATGTAATTATAATTGCTGACACACTAGAAGATAATCCATCTATACCATCTGTTAAATTTATTGCATTTGTTGTTGCTAAAATAACAATTATCGCAAATGGAATATATAAATATACTGGCATTGATATGTATTCTTTCATAATTGGAATATATGTATCTGTTCCTATTTTTATTCCATAAACCAAATATACTACATATGCTGTTGATATAATTAATAATCCTAGCATCTTGTAACTTGGCTTTAAACCTTTTGTATTTTTTAGCACTAACTTTTTGAAGTCATCTATAAATCCAATTAGTCCCATTCCTATACTCACTAATAGAAGTGGTAACATCTTATTTGCTACTTCATTTTGTCCTGTTGCGATAAGATATATGTATAATCCTGTAATAACTATAATCATAGTTACTATCATGATTATTCCACCCATGGTTGGTGTTCCTTGTTTTTTCAAATGAGATTTAGGACCATCATCTCTTTCAATTTGCCCTACTTTTAATTTTTTTAGTATTGGTATGATAATAAAACCTAAAATAATTGCTACAATAAACGATATAATTAATACGCTTGTTTCTACCTTCATTTTATCAAACCTTTCTTTTGATTTCGCTAATGTCTAATCTTCTTATTTTTTAGACTTTTCATTTTCAATTTCTTCTATTAAATCTTTAACTATAATTCTTTCATCAAAAGGATGTTTAACTCCATCTATTTCTTGATATGGTTCATGACCTTTTCCTGCCAATACCACAATATCTCTTTTTGTAGCCATTTTGATAGCTTCTTTTATAGCTTCTGTTCTATCTACTACAACTTTATATTTACCTTTTGTCTTTTTCATTCCTTCTTCTATTTGGTCAACTATTTTTTGTGGTTCTTCTGTTCTTGGATTATCTGATGTTATAAATGTAAAATCTGCTATTCTTCCTGATATTTCTCCCATTATAGGTCTTTTTCCACTATCTCTATCTCCACCACATCCAAATACTGATATAACTTTTCCTCTTGTGTAGCTTTTTACTGCTTGTAATATATTTTGCAAACTTTCTGGAGAATGTGCATAATCTATCATTATTGGAATTTCTAATTTGTTATCAACTAGTTCAGACCTTCCTGGAACTCTTACTTCTAATAATGCTTCTTTTATAACTTCAGGTGAAACTCCAAATTTTTGAGCAACACAAATTGCAGCAAGAGAATTGTATACACTAAATCTTCCTGGAATTCCTGTTTTTACTCTTTCATTTCTATCAGTAATTTTTACTTTAAAATCAACATATGAATTAGTTATAGTAATGTCTTTTGCTAATAACTTAGCATAATTATCAATTCCATATGTAGTAATATCATTATCAGGGAATAATCCTGGAATCTTTGCTCCATGTAAATCGTCTGTATTTATTATTCCTACTTTACACATATGAAATAATTTTAATTTTGATTGGAAATAATCTTCCATATCTGGATGTTCGTTTTTGCTGATATGGTCTTCTGAAAAATTAGTAAATAGAACAATATCAAATTCACATCCATCTACTCTATGTAATTTTAAACTTTGAGAAGAAACTTCCATTACAACAACTTCTACTTTTTCTTCTACCATTTGACTAAAGATTTGTTGTAACTCTAAACTTTCTGGTGTAGTACGATCACTATCTTTGATTTTTTTACCATTTATATATGTAGCTATTGTTCCAATTAGTCCTACTTTTTTTCCTGCTTTTTCTAAAATTTCTTTAATCATAAATGTTGTTGTAGTTTTTCCTTTTGTTCCTGTTACTCCTATTAATTTGAATTTTTTTGTTGGATTTCCATAGAAATTACTAGAAGTTATCGCTAATGCTCTTCTTGTATTAGGTGACATTACAATTGTAACTTCTTCAGGAATTTTTAAATTTTTAATATCACAACCTTCTTCAATAATTACTGCTGCTGCACCATTTTGTATTGCATTTTCCACATATTGGTGTCCATCTGTGGAAAATCCTTTTATTGCAACAAATAAATATCCTTCTTTTATATTTTTTGAATTGCTTTCTATTCCTTTTATCTCTACATCTAATGTTCCTTTTGCTTTTAATCCTTCTAAACCAACTAGTAGTTCTTTTAACTTCATATTTTTCACAATCCTTTCTTTAGAAATATCTTTTTATTCCTAATTTTGTTTTTATTTGTAGTTTTATATCTAATTTTTTAATTAGTCAAAGTTTTCTACATTATATAACTAATTCCTTAATTTGTATAGTATTTTTGAAAAAAATCTAATGTAAAAAGTCCCCTAATATTAAAGTATCTACTATATAATATTAAGGGATTTTATTTTTATTCTTTTATTTCAAACTCATTTCACAATATTTACAACGATAAGTCTGATTTTCTTTATCTGTCAAGATAAATACTTGATCTAATTCTCTTTCTTCAGATGTTATACATCTTGGATTTTGGCATTTAGCAATATTAACAATTTTTTCTGGTAATTCAGCATGAAATTTTTCTACTATTTTGTCATCTTTTACAATATTTATTGTTATATTTGGATCTATGAAGCCTATCATATCTATATTTACTTCAAAATCTTTATCTATTTTTATTATATCTTTTCTTCCCATTTTTTTGCTTTTTGCATTTGTTATAACTGCTACTGAACAGTCCAATTCATTTAGATTTAACAGTTCATAAATTTTCATTCCTTTTTTAGCTTGTATATGGTCTATTACAATTCCATTTTTTATACTATCAATATTCATCTTTTTTATTCCTTTCACTTAATAATTATTTGATTCCTAACAATTTTAAAATCAAAGCCATTCTAATATGCTTTCCATTTTCAACTTGTCTAAAATATGCAGCTCTTGGGTCGTCATCCACATCAACTGATATTTCATTTACTCTTGGTAATGGGTGCATAATACACAAATCTTTTTTAGCTTTTTCTAGTTTTTCTTTGTTTAATATGTAATAGTCTTTTAGTCTTATATAGTCTTCTTCATTGAAAAATCTTTCTTTTTGAACTCTTGTCATATATAAAATATCTAGCTTATCCATATATTCCTCAATGTCATTTGTCTCTGTCCATTTAATATTATTTTTTTCTAGTATATCTCTTTTTATATATTCTGGAATTTTTAGCTCATCTGGTGATATTAAAATAAATTCTATATTTTTGTATCTAGACATAGCTGTAATTAGTGAATGAACTGTTCTTCCAAATTTTAAATCTCCACATAGTCCAATTGTTAAATTTTCTAATCTTCCTTTTTCCCTTTGTATTGTTAATAAATCTGTTAATGTTTGTGTTGGATGGTTATGACCTCCATCTCCTGCATTTATTACTGGTACTGTTGATTTTAATGATGCTACTAATGGTGCTCCTTCTTTTGGATGTCTCATTGCTATTATGTCTGCATAACATCCTATTACTCTAATTGTATCTGATACTGTTTCTCCTTTTGATGCTGAACTTGTGTCTGCTGATGAAAATCCTATTACATTTCCCCCTAGTTCCATCATTGCTGCTTCAAAACTTAGTCTTGTTCTTGTGCTTGGCTCAAAAAATAAAGTAGCTAATTTCTTTCCATCACATTTGTGAGAATATTTCTCTTTGTTTTGGATAATGTCATTAGCTACTTCGATTAATTCGTTAATTTCTTCTACTGTTAGGTTTTTAATATCAATTAAGTGCTTCATTTTTCAACCACATTCCTTTCCTAAGGCACAAATCTGGTTGGAAAACAATTAAAAATTGTAATTATTTTCCAACCGCCTCTCCTTTTCAAATTTTCCTTATTAAGTTTTATCAAAAAAATGAGAATTTTGTCAAGTTGTTTTACAAATATATTTAAAAATTTTTTTAAATAGTTTGCTATTTTTATGTAAATATTGTATAATATTTATATAAACTTTTGGTTTATTTTATATATAAAAAAATCAGATTGTAATCTGAAAAGAAAGGAAGGAGAAGTATGAAAAAACGACGGATAATTTCTTGTGTGATGCTCTTATCAGTATTGGCTCTTCTTTTTGCAAGCCTTACTGGATGCACAACATCAGAAAAAATTCCAATCCCCACAGTTGAAGAAAATGTCTACATCTATGACGAAGATGACGTAATTGATGATGATGTAGAAAAAACTCTGAATGACATGTTGGTAGAACTTGAAGAAAAGACAGACGTTGAATTCGCAGTTATATCTATTGAAAGTTTGCTTGACAGAAGCATAGAAAAATATGCGAATAATCTTTTCAACACCTTAGGAATAGGTAAAAAAGGCGAAGATAACGGCTTATTACTTTTATTCTCTCGGTCAGATGAAAAAGTTAGACTCGAAATCGGCAGAGGATTAGAAGGTTTTCTCAATGATTCTAAATGTGGTCGAATTTTAGATGACTACTTTGTTCCTTATCGCGATGCAGATGAGTATACTGAAGCAACTGAAATGACAGTTAAAGCTGTTCTAAATGTTATTGCTAAAGAATACGGAATTAGTATTGATGGTTTGGAATCAGACTTAACAGTAGAAGATTCTGAAGATGATTTACCATTATGGGTATGGATAATAATCGCTATTATTGTGATAGTGATTATAGGTGTAGCAATAGGTGGTAGTAGTTCTTCAGGAGGAGGATACTACGGCGGTTCTTCAGGAGGTTTTTCTGGAGGTGGATTCTCTGGTGGTAGCTTCGGTGGAGGTTTTTCTGGAGGTGGTGGTGCCTCACGATAAAAAATTGAATATAGAAATTATAAGCTGTATAAAAAATTAGGAGGTAATTCACAATGAAAAAAATAACAACAACAGTACTAATAGGATTTCTTGCTGTAATATTAATAGCAGTATTTTGGTTTTTTGGAACTAGAAACAGTTTGATTTCTTTAAGAGAAGATGTAGAAATGCAGCAGTCTCAGGTTGAAACTACACTCCAAAGACGGAGCGACCTCATTCCAAATTTAGTTGAAACAGTTAAAGGCTACGCTACACATGAGGAAGAAGTTTTTACTGAAATTGCTAATGCAAGGTCAGAATTAGCTGGCAGTATAGAAAGTGGTGATATAAATAGTATCAACGAAGCAAATAATGCCTTAGATTCTGCTCTTGGTAGATTGTTAGCAATTTCAGAAGACTACCCTGATCTTGAAGCAAGTGAGCAATTTATTGCTTTACAGGATGAATTAGCAGGATCAGAAAACAGAATTGCAGTTGCAAGACAGTATTATAATGAAAAAGTACAAACTTATAATACAACTGTCCAGCAATTTCCTACAAGTATAGTTGCCGGAATGAGTGGATTTTATCCAATGCAATATTTCGAGGCTGATGAAGATGCACATGAAGTACCTGAAGTTAGTTTTGATTAATTTCCTTTTAAAAAGATGTATTGTCCTGAATAGGATGTTCAAACGAAAAATCTCAGCAAAATTTGCTGAGATTTTTCGTTATTAACTTAATATGTTATATTTTTATTAAATTTTGTAACACTGAAAAATAACTTTTTATAACTTATATTACTCGTGTTATCTTCAGTTTTCTCGTCTATTATTTCGTTCTATTGTATATAATTACTATTTACGTTATCTATTTTCTTTTATATCTACAAGAATTTTCAAATCACAAGGTTGCTATTTTTATGTAAATATAGTATAATATGCCTTAGATAAATTTTTTATTTATTTTTATCTAAAAGTCAGATTGTAATCTGAAAAGAAAGGAGAGATAATTTTAAGTATTAAGTACTCACTATTTTTTTAACTAAACTTATCAAAGGAGAATTCTATTATGGCAAAAAGAAATCAAAAAGAAATCGAACAGGATTGTAAGCGGATTAAGGAAGCAGCAAAAACAGCAACAAGTATGAAAGAATTGGAACATGCAACAGGGTTGTCTTATGCTATGATTAACACTACATTGTCAAAACATCCTATTGTTTTTAAACGGATAAAAGAACAATTAGATATTAATCTGGCCAATAAAGAAAAAGCAAAATTGGAAGCTCAAAAGCAGACATCACTTGCTAACAACGAAGTTCAAAGTAGTAAGGTTTCAACTACCAACACTTTTTCTGGATTCGTTATAGATGCATCTATATCAGGTGTAGAAAATATCAAAGAACTTCTTTTAGAAATCTGTAATACCGATAAAAAGATAATTTTAACTAGTATTACTATTAAAGAATTGGAAAATTTGCAAAAATCTATAACACTTCAAGGAAAGGACGCTAGATACTTTTTAGCTTTAGCAGCCGAAAATCCTAAAAGTTTTGTATCACAATTAATTGATGAAACTGTAGGGATTCCTGATGATTGTATCATTAAGTATTGTGCAGACAATAAAGATAAATTTATTTTGTTGACGTCTGATAAAGCAATGGCTTTAAAAGCTAGAATGTATGGAGTTGAAGTTCAATATCTTAAGAAAACAACTAAACAAACTAATTCTAGGGTTGAAACATTGGATACAAATGTAAATTTAGTTCCAACAACAACTCCAGTTATAGCTTCGACTAATTCTAATGTAAGAACATTAATTCCAGCAAAAAAAATCGGAAATAAATTAGTGCTTTCTGATTTTCATACAAATACTCGTTCTATTCGTATTTATTCAGATAGATACGTATATAATAATGGAACCAGAGAACTAAAAATTGGAGATAATGTTTTTATTGCAAGTAAAAAAGATGACTGCATTACCTTTGCACATTATAAAATGATTTCAGTAGAAGCAACAAATAACTGTGAACTCATATTTTCAAGAAGGATTTATGATTATTTAAAGCCTGATCTTCCAAAGATTATTTATAAGAATTTCTTTAAAGACTTTTTACGTAGACATGATTTATAATTTTCTGTAATACTTAAAATTAACATTTCTAATTTACACATCTATGCCTAACTATACTAGTGTATGGTTAGGCATCTTTCTTTATAATTCAAATATTGCCAAAAGAACTGACTGTCAACAAGAATTATAATTACATTTTTTATATTTTATTCTTTTTCCACATAAACTTTATTCCCTTTATTAATTGTGATACCTGCTTGAGGAGTTTGAGTTTTTATAATTGAATTATCCTTATCCATTTCATCTTCTGCATTTTGAATAACAAGTTCTAATCCACTTTCTTTCATAATTTTTTCCGCTTCAGTTACAGTTTTTCCAATAACATCTGGTGTTGTAACTTGTTCAGCAACTTCCACTTCATCTGTATTTCCTTGATTAACTTCTAAATATGGCAAAATTTCACTAAAAATTTGACCACCAACTGGTGCTGCGACCCCACCTCCGCTGATGACCGTCCGCTCACCTGTCGGATTATACAAAGTAACCAAAACAACTGCTTGAGGATTATCTATAGGTGCAACACCACAAAAAGAAGTTACATATTTATTAGTATTAACGCCATCTTCAGATGTCCCTGTTTTTCCACCTATTCTGTATCCTGCAACCTTCGCATTTTTTCCAGTTCCTTCAGATACAACGCTTTCCATCATGCTTAGTACCTTTTCAGAGGTCTCTTTTGAAATTACTGTTCCATTTGTTTTTACTGGTATATCAGTAACCTCCTTTGTTTGGCTATTAATAATCTGTTTTACAACTCTAGGAGATACACTTGTTCCACCATTTGCAATTGAAGATACTGCTGTTGCAAGCTGAATTGGTGTTATTTCAAACCTTTGCCCAAAACTTATTGTTGCGAGCTCCACTGGTCCAGCCTTTTCTTTTGCTAAAAATATACTTCCTGCTTCACCTGGTAAATCTATTCCTGTTTTTTGCAATAACTTAAATTTTTCTAGATATTCGTAATATTTTGTTACTCCTAATTGTTGCCCCAATCCAATAAACACTGGATTACATGAATTCATTAATCCTTGTCTTAAGCTTTCAGAGCCATGTGGTCTATAATATCTCCAACATTTTATCCTAACTCCTGCAACTTCTATCCCACCTGTACAACTAAACTGTCCTTCTTTATCAATGTCTGTAACTAATCCTTCTTCTATTGCTGCTGATGCAGTTATCAACTTAAATACTGAGCCTGGTTCATATGTATCTGCTATTGCTTTATTTCTCCATACAGCCTGTAAATTTCTAGTTCTTTCTTCCGATGATAAACTATCCCAAGTTAGTCTTAATTCATCTGTATATGGCTCATATGGTTCATTTAAATTGTATGATGGATATGTTGCCATTGCTAGAATATCTCCATTTTGTGGATTCATTACTATAATATTTCCACCATCTGTACAAACATTGTCAATACATGCTTCTTCCAAATATTTTTCTGCAATTGATTGTATTGTTAAATCTATTGTAAGAACTAAATCATTTCCATCAATTGCTGGTACGTAATTTTCTCCTTCTTCTCCTATTTCTCCACCTGTTGCATCTGTATGTCTTTGTATTGAACCTTTTGTCCCTTTTAGCTCATTTTCATATTTTGCTTCAATTCCATCTAATCCTTGATTATCACTCCCACAAAATCCTATAATTTGTGAAGCTACTGTGTTATATGGATAATATCTTTTTGTATCTTCATCAATATTTATTCCCTCTGTTATATTATTCTCTTGCATCCAAACTCTTAATTCATCTGTTTTTTCTTTATCTACTTTTTTTACGATTGTTTCAATTGAACTTCTTTTTGATACCTTTTTCAATACTGTATCATAATCTAATTCAAATAGTTCTGACAATTTTTTGGCTACTTTTTCTTTATTTTCTTTTGCTATATTTCCCGGATTTACTGTTACTGTTTCTACTGTGCTACTAACTGCTAATGCTGTTCCATTTGTATCATAAATTGTTCCTCTTTTTGGATTTATGCTTCTATCTAAAGTTTGTTGCTCATATGCTAATTCTGATAATTCTTTTCCTTGTACTAATTGTATATATCCTAATCTTCCAACTAAACATATTAAAATCAAAAAGGTTATGAATAAAGTATTTCTCATTTTCTTTTTACTAGATAGTTTTGTTGTAATCATAAAAAGACCTCCTAATCAATTTTGGTAGTGTCAAACTAAATGTATATTTTATTTAGTTACACCCCTGTATTTTTAAGGGTTTCATCATTTTTTTGTGATA
>CALXJZ010000038.1 GCA_944388745.1 uncultured Clostridia bacterium | reverse complement strand
ATTATCGGATTTTTACCAATATTTAGTTTTCAATGTTCTTTTTCATTATTTTTCATGTAACTTTTTACAATATCATTATTTGGTATTTGATTTATTCCCTCTATTGGTTCTTGTAAATTCAAATCTTTTTTTATTTTACTTGTTGATATTCCTTCTGTCCTATCTAAATAAACCAATTCACAATATTTTTTCAAATAGTCGAACTTGTCACTTCCTGCCCAATCAGACCCCATTACAACAACATCAACATAGTATTTTTTTACATCATCCAGTTTTTGTTCCCAAGTTTCTTCTGGAATTACTAAATCTACACATCTTAATGCTTCTAGCATTTTTTTTCTAGTTTCATAATTATGGTATGCTTTTTTTCCTTTTATAGCATTAAATTCATCTGTTGATAAAGCCACAATTAAATAATCTCCTAATTTTTTTGCTCTTTCTAATAATCTTATATGTCCATAATGTAATAAATCAAAAGTTCCATATGTTAATACTCTTTTCATTTTTCATTATTCCCTTCTTATTTCAACATTAAAATTTTTGCAATTTTTTTATTTTTATAATTCATATCTAATTATCTAATCGTTTAATTAATTTTGCTGGTACTCCTCCATACAAACAATTTTTTTCGACATCTTTATTAACTATCGCTCCTGCAGCTATTACCGCTCCTTCTCCTATATGAACTCCTGGTAATATAGTTGTATTTGCTCCAATCCATACTCCTTGTCCAACAATTATTGATTTATAATAGCTATTTCCTGCTCTTTTGGTCTTTTCTCCAATCTCATGTGTTCCACAGCAAAAGAAAACATATGGGCCAATCCAAACATTATCTGCTAATTCTATTTTTACATCTCTAGAATTACCAGAATAAAACTCTACCCCTCTATTTATATAACATCCTTTTCCAATTTTAACAATTTCTGGAAAACTAGTCCATACTTTTTTTCCAATAAATGAATCTTTAAAATTTTTTCCGCCAAATTATTTTATATATAACTTTTCTAACTGGCCACGGAAAAATAGATGCAATACTTGTAAAATATCTTCCTAAATATCCTTTCATATATACTTCTTCTAACCTCACTTAATTTTATAAAATTAACTCATCTATATATTTTCTTGCATTACCATCATTTTTAATATATTTTTTTAAAAACTTTTCAGTTTTGTTTTTTTCTTCTTTAAAATTGCAATTAACAATTTTTTCTAGTAGCTCATCTTCTTTTTCACAAATACTATTTGGCAATTCTGTTTTTATATCTATATATATTCCTCTTCTATTTTGATATTCTTCATAGTCATATGCATAACTAAATATAGGTCTTTTAAGAATTGAATAATCAAACATAATACTAGAATAATCAGATATTAAAATGTCTGATATTTTCATCAATTCATTTAAATTTCCATAATCTGTGACATTGTATATAAAATCATCGTTCTTTATTCCTAATACATTATTCACTTCGTAATGTGCTCTAAATAACACTATATAACTTTTGGATAATTTATTTCTCCATTTTTTCAAATCAATTGGTGGTGCAATTATACATCCATTTTTGTCTCTATTATATTCTCTAAAAGTTGGTGCATATAAAATAACTTTTTTATCTTTAGGAATATTTAATTTTTTTCTTACTTCTTCTATTTCGATTTTATTTACATTAAAAAGTTCATCATTTCTAGGTAACCCAACTAATGCAAATATATCTTTTGGTAATTTAAAAGCATTTGAAAAAACTTCTATATCATATTCACTTTGCGCATACATAACATCATATTTTGAAGTTTTAAACTGAAAAGCAGTATTAGGGGCATCTTTACCCATTTTTTTTATTGGTGTGCCATGCCATGTATTTATATATACTGTATTTTTATTTTTAAATTTTAATCCCTTTTCTATAGAAGAGTTAGTAATCCAGTATTTTGCTTTTAAAGCTATAAAAAAGTATTTACATGTATTTGTTTTTATTTTTTCAGCTCCTTCTATTTCAAAGTTTTCTGGATTATCAAAAGCCCAATATATCTTATATTTATTATACTTTTTTTGGGTTTTCATGTATTCAAATATGACTTTTGGGCTATCATCATATTTTTTTCCTCCATAAGAATTTATTAGAATAACGTTATTTTTTGTTTTTATGAATATTCTTAAAATTCTAAAGAATATATTAAAAATAAAACAATATATATTATAAACCATCGAATTATTTTTTAAAAGATACACTATTTTGTTTTTCATTACTATATATTACTCCCATTTTTTTCATTATATTTTCAATTTTATATTTATCAATATCTTTACACGTATATAAATTTTTACTTTTTGTGCATATATTAATATTATCACAAAGTTCTTTTATTTTGTCAACTTCTACTACTTTTCTAGCAATATCTCTATTTCCTCTACAATTAGTAGCAATTATTGGTAAGTCACTCATTGCTGCCTCAATTAAATTCACTGGTAAACCTTCTCTTTTGCTAGTGGAAATTAGACAATCTGATAATTTTAATAATTGTGGTATATCCTTTCTAAAACCTAATATATATATATTATCTTCTAAGTGGTATTCTTTTATTTTTTGTATATAGTAATCCTTTAATTTTCCTTTTCCTACTATCAATAATTTTATGTTTTCTTTTTTTTCTACAATTGTTTTCATTGCATTTATTGTCATAATTTGATTTTTATTTTTATTTAATTCACCGACCTGTATCAAAACAAAGTCATCATCTTTTAATCCCAAATTTTTTCGTAATTCATGTTTTTCTTTATCGCTCATTTTAAAATCAAATTTACTTTTATCTACTCCAACGCCATTAACAAGTTCTATTCTTTTTGCTTTAAATTTTGATTTAGCCAAATTATAATCTTCTTCATTTATTGTTATTAAACAATCTGTATATTTAGATAAATACTTTTCTATTGGATAAAATATAATCCAATTAAGTAATGGTGCTCCTTTAAAAAAATGAAAACCATGAGCTGTATATATTACCTTAGTTTTGTATTTTTTTCTAGCATTTTTTGCTGCTAATCTTGTAACTACACTTCCCATAGGTGTATGACAATGTATAATATCAAACTTTTCTTCTTCTATTATTTTTTTCAGTTTAAAAATTGCTTTTATATTATCTATTTTTATTGGACTTCTTTGAAAAGAAATCTTGTGTTTAATATCACAATATGGAATTTTTTCATCACCATTTGTTACTACATGTACTTCATAACCTTGTTCTTTAAACCACTTCAAATATGGTATATGAAATTGAAGTATGTGTGAATCAACCGTAGCTGTAAATAATACCTTTTTCATCACTATGCTCCTAACCTACTTTGCTTACTTCTCTAGTCTCTTTTAATTCTTCTATTTCTGCCTTTATTCCCATTTCAGAAATTTCTGCATTATCTCTAGAAAATACAGTTTTAATAGTTTCAAACACTAATTTTAAATCTTGTTTAAAACTAATATTATCTACATATTGTAAATCATAATCTATTTTCTTGAAAATATTAATACCATTTCTACCTTTTACTTGGGCTAGTCCAGAAATTCCAGGTAAAACATCTACTCTTCTTTTTTGATTTTCATCAAACCACACATAATACTCTGGTATCCATGGTCTTGGTCCAATAAAACTCATTTCACCTTTTAAAATATTGAATAATTGTGGTAACTCATCTAAACTTGTCTTTCTTATAACTTTTCCAACTTTGGTTACCATTTTATCATGACTTAAATTTCCTTGCAACTCTTTTCGATTAGTTTTCATAGATCTAAATTTATATGTATAAAATTCTTTTAAACCTTTTCCCATCCTTTTTGATTTATATATAACCGGTCCTCTATCCTCTAACTTAATTAATATTGAAATAATTAACATTGGAATTGCAAATATAATTAATAGTATAATAGCTAAAATTATATCCAATAATCTTTTGACTTTAATATACATAGATATCCCCCATTTTTCCTATATATTATCCAAACAATTTAATTATACTATTTTCGACATTTTAAGTCAAGTATGTTATGTCATATTTGTATACTTATGTCTACATTTCCCATGTATTTTTAAAACTAACATAACTATAAAAATACCCGTCAATACTCCCATCGAATCAAGTATTACATCAGTAATTAGTGGACCCCTTCCTGGAACAAAGACCTGATGTATTTCATCAGTTGAAGCATATATTACTCCTATTATTAAACTCACTGCAATTCTATCTAATTCTTTTAATTTATATGTAATCATTAAGCTCATTAATAGGATTCCTACCAATGTATAGATAGAATAGTGAGCTATTTTTCTAATTATACTTTCTATTCTATCTACAACATTTTCTTTTTCTGGTTCTGGCATATTTCTTATTGATGGAATCATCTCAACAACAAAATTTGTAACTTTTTGGCTTAACCCTGCTGATGTTTCAGAGTTTTGATTTGAAAAGCCAAATATAGTTACAAATATTGCTATTAGAGCTGTTATCAATATTCCTCTAATTATATTTAATTTCAACTTCTTCTCCTTGCTATTTTTATGATTGACTAATTTTTAGTTAGTATATCCTGTCTTTTGAATTATACTATTACTTACATTTTTTACATTTTCTGATGGTTCATAATCTGTTTCTCCAAATAATTCTTGATGTAATTGTTTTACATTGCTTTCTAGTGTAACTGGCACACCATACCATCTATCTAATGTAATTCCTCTTGTTTCATATGGCCATCCCGTACTTTCTGTTATATTAAAGCTTGCCACACTTGGGAACAAACTAAATATGTCACTTGCTGTTATATTTGTATATACTTTAGGCAATAATTCATCAACTAATCCATTTAATTGACTTACATTCATTGTTTTAACCTTATTTGCTACTGCTGTTAGTACATCTCTCATTCTTTCTGTTCTTTTATAATCTCCACCTGTTGCATAACGAATTCTAGCATATGCTAAAGCTTGTTCTCCTGTTAAGTTATATGTTCCAGCTTTTGAAATTCCTGGTATATGTGATACCTCTTCTGATGTTATTGGCATTTGTATTCCACCTATATAGTCAATTATTTCTTTAACAGCATCAAAATTTACTGTAACAAATTCTTTTATATTTAAATCTAAATTAGCATTTAATGTTTTTATTGCAAGTGGTGCTTCTCCATATGAATATGCATGTGTTATCTTGTCCAATCCATGTCCTTCAATTTGTACATAAGTATCTCTATATACAGATGTTAGTTTAACTTCTTTTGTATTGTTGTTTATTGTTGCGATTATAATACAGTCACTTCTATTTCCCTTGCTATATGTATCTTCTCTACTATCTATTCCAAATATTGCTATATTTCTATATTCTTCTAGATTTTGTTCAACTTCTGTTGATACCGCTAAATCTGATTCATCTATATCAACAGTTTGCATTTTGCTTAGTTTACTATTTATAAACCAAAATATAGAACCTACTAATATTGCTAATATTATTAATAACACTAACACTATAATTCCAAATATTTTTAATCCTCTTCTTTTCTTCTTTTCTCCATTTTTTTCTCTTCTACTCATATGTGTATTTTTCCTCCCTTTTTTCATCTTGTTTTAAATTATACTATATTGTTCTTCTAATATCAAGTAGAATTTGTTGTATTTTTTCTTCAATTATTTTTTATTATAATTTTTATTTTTCTTCATAAACTTAAATGACGAATTGCAAATTTTAACAATTATTTTTAAAAGTTTGGTGATAGAATTTTGAGAAAAGCAAAAATATTTTTAATAAATGGCTTTATTTTAACACTCACAACATTATTCATGCGTGGAATCGGTTTAGTTTTTAATATATACATTTCTAATAAAGTAGGTACAGAAGCAATTGGAACTTTTAGCCTAATTATGTCTGTATACAATTTTGCAATTACAATTGCTACTTCCGGAATTGGAATTGCCTGTACATATATAGTTTCAGAAAGATTTGCGAAAAAAGATTATATAACAGGTATAAATGCAACAAAAACATGTATATGGTTTTCTGTGATATTAAGCCTATTTTCTGGATTGATAATTTTTCTTGCAGCACCTGTGGTTTCAGAGTCTTGGCTAAAAGCTACTGTTTCAAGTGTGCCAATTTATGTAATTGCTCTTGGACTTCCTTTTATTGCTATTTCTTCAGTCATAAATGGATATTTTTCCTCTGTTGGGAAATCATATAAAGGTGCAATATCGCAAACTTTAGAAATGACTATGAAAATAGTTGCAACATTAATTTTATTACATTTTAACATTTCTAAAGGTATTGAATATATTTGTATTTCATTAATTTTAGGAGATGTAATTTCAGAATTTTTCTCTTTTTCATTAAATATGATTTTCTATTTAGTCGATATAAGAAAATATCTAAATAAAAGGTCTACTTCTCTTCAGATGAAAAAGCAAATATTTTCAATCTCTTTTCCTATTGCAATAACATCATATATACGTTCAGGTCTTTCTTCATTAAAGCAATTTTTAATTCCGATTAGATTAGAAATGTCTGGACTTACATATTCTATGGCTGTTTCTCAATATGGTTTAATTAATGGAATGGTATTACCTGTTTTGTTGTATGCAAATGTGTTTTTTGCGTCTTTTAGTAGTCTACTTGTTCCTGAATTTTCAAGGTTGCTTGCAAGTAAATATTATAAAAGGATGAAAGATGTATGTGATAAAATTTTTAAAGCCGCTTCACTATTTTGTATATGTGTAACTGGAATCTTTTTCTTTTTTTCTAACGAATTGAGTCTTGCTATATATCAAAGTTTAGAAGCAGCATCTATGATTAAATTACTTGCTCCTTTAGTATTTTTCATGTATGTTGATAATATTATTGATAATATTTTGAAAGGTATAAATGAGCAAACTAATGTAATGTTTTGTAATATTTTAGATTTAGTAATTACAATTGCTATTATATATTTTGTAGTTCCACATTTAGGAATTTCTGGATATATTTTAAGTATTTTTGTTAGTGAGCTTCTAAATTTTACAGTTAGTATTTTACAATTAAAATCTAAAATTAAATATTACATTAATCCCTTCAAGTTTATCATTTTTCCAATAATTGCTTGTATTTTTGCATATATTATTACATGTAATATACCTTTTGCTTTTTCTTCTATTTTAGTTGAAACAGTTTTTAAAATTGGTATTTTTGTTTTAGTTTATGTTGTTATAATTCAATTAAAAATAAAGTTTTTGAATAATTTGAAAGAAAAATTTTAACTAATATTTTAATTATGTTTTGGTTATACTAATTTTGGTGATATTAAAAATGAAAAATAAAAAATGGATTATTCTATGTGTTTTAATTGTTTTAGCTCTAATTGGAGCTGCTATTTATTTTTATTACAGCTCAAATAACTCTAACTCAAATGATTATGATGCCCAGAAAACTGCTACAAATGATGATAGTTCTAATAATGAAAACAATACTGACAATAGCAACAATTCAGAAAACACAACTGACCAAAATAGTACACAAGATAATAACAATACAAATAATACAACTACTAATGAAATTAGAACAGGCATAACAAAGGAACAAACAATTAGTTCTTTTTCGACTAAAATATATACAAAAGACTCCTCTCGACAAAATAATATCGAAATTACTTGTAATACTTTAAACGGTACAATTGTAAATGCAGGTGCAACATTTTCTTTTTGTCAAACAGTAGGAAAAGCAACAACAAGTAAAGGTTATGAAAAAGCTGATATTTATGACCACAATGGTAAGAAAAAAGAAGGTTTAGGTGGAGGAAACTGTCAAGTTAGTAGTACTTTATATAATGCAGTTCTTGCTGTTCCTAGTCTTGTAGTTACTGAAAGACATGAACATAGTAATAACGTGCCTTATGTTACAAAAGGAAAAGATGCTGCTGTTGCATATGGTAGTTATGATTTAAAATTTAGAAATGATTTAAGTAATAGTGTAAAGATTTTGGCTAGTACAGATGGTAGCTATGTCTACACTTCTTTGGTTGAATTACAAACCTAAATTTTGTAAATGTAAAATAAAACCGTTATACATGAATAAAAATTTAAAACTTTCATATATTGTACTATCACATATTTGAGTATATAGCTCTGGATGGAGGTCTTTATGCGAAGTTTTAAATTTTTTATTTGTTTATTGCTAATATTTTCTTTAACATTTTTTACTTTTTCAAGTTGTCTTGCAAGTGAATCTACATATATTTGGTCAGATTCATTTGATACAGATACTTCAGAAGTTTCTGCAAATGCTGTTCAAGACACTACTACAACTAATTCTGCTGGTTCTAGCAATGTAACATCTACTGAAAATTCAATTCAAGAAAGTATTAATACTTCTACATCCAATGAAAATTCTACAAATCCTTTGAATCTAGAATCTGAATCTGCAATTCTAATTGAACAAACAACTGGAAAAATTCTTTATGCACATAACGAGCATGAACAACTACGCCCTGCTTCTGTTACAAAAGTAATGAGTATCTTGTTAATTATGGAAGCACTCGATAGTGGCCAAATATCATTAACAGATTCAGTTCCATGTAGTGAAAATGCCGCTTCTATGGGTGGTTCACAAATATGGTTAGACCCTAAAGAGACTTTAACAGTTGATGAAATGCTAAAAGCTATTTGTGTTGCTTCAGCTAATGATCGGAGTTGTTGCAATGGCAGAATATATTGCAGGTTCTGAAGAAGCTTTTGTTCAAATGATGAATGATAGAGCAAAGGAATTAGGTATGAATGACACTACTTTTAAAAATTGTCATGGTTTAGATGAAGATGGTCATGTTACTTCAAGTTATGATATTGCATTGATGTCTAAAGAACTATTAAATAATCATCCTCAAATTACTAACTATACTACTATTTGGATGGATTCTTTAAGAGATGGAAAATCTCAATTGACTAATACAAATAAGCTAATTAGAACTTATAAAGGTGCTACTGGGTTAAAGACTGGTTCTACTGGTTTGGCTTTGTACAATTTATCTGCAAGTGCTACACGTGATAGTTTATCTCTTATTGCTGTTATTATGAAAGCTCCTTCTACTAAGGTTCGTTTTGCAGAAGCAGAAAAATTATTAGATTATGGATTTAATAATTTTGTTTACAAAGAATTTGCTAAAAAAGATGATATTGCAAACACAGTGTCTGTAAACAAAGGTATTGATTCTACTGTTAATATTGTATTTAATGATAACGCAGGTATCTTAATTAAAAAAGGTGAAGATAGAAATATAGAGCAAAGTATTTCTATTGATGAAAATATTTCTGCTCCAATTCAAAAAGGTCAAAAATTTGGTACTGCCACATATTCTCTAAATGGAGAAGTTTTAGCTACTGTTGATTTAGTTGCAAGTAACTCTGTTGATAAAATTAATTTGTTTACTATGACTAAGTCTGTGGTTTATAAATGGATTGATTTGCTTAGATAAAAAATTCTTGGTACTTAATATAAAGTCACATTTCAAAAAGTATATCCTAAAAAAGAAACCAGCCTAAATTACTAGGTTGGTTTCTTTTTCAGAGTTATACTCTGTCCAGTAGAGCGATTGCCTTAAATCTCTCAGGAACTGACTTGTAGTTCATAAGAGTCTTGTTATAAAACTCAATACAAAATTTAATTTTGTTATTGACCTTTTTAACCTTGTCAAACTTTCCTATAACTTCTAAAGCCTCTAATATCCTCATAATGCTTAAGTACGCATTATCCGGCTTTTTTATCTGTTCCAAGAGTGTTTTATTTATTATTTTTAAGATTTTTCTCTGGTTATCTAATTTATATCCATAAAAGTGCGGTATAATTTTTTTCTGTTCTTCAAATGTTAAACTACTATAACCGCATTTTTCTACAATATCATTAGCTTCCCAAAGCTCATCGAATATTTCAGTGTCATATTTTCCACCTACTACCCGATTGACAATTATTGTTGCTTGCTCCTCTACTGTTTTCATTTTGCATTCCTCCTTAGGTTTTTTATGTATATATTGTACCAGATTTTTTATTCAATGTCAATTTATGTAAATATTATTTCAAAGCTCTCAATGAATTAATAATTGCAATAACTGAAACACCTACGTCTGCAAAAACAGCTTCCCACATTGTAGATAAACCAAAAGCACTTAAAATTAGAACAGCTATTTTAATTCCAATAGCAAATACAATATTTTGTTTTACAATTCTCATTGTTTTTTTAGAAATATTTATTGCTGTATTTATTTTAGAAGGTTCATCTGTCATTATAACAATATCTGCTGCTTCTATTGCACTGTCAGCACCTAAACCTCCCATTGCTACACCAATATCTGCTAAAGCTAAAACTGGTGCATCATTTATTCCATCACCAACAAATACTAATTTTCCTTTTTCTGTTTTCTCTTTAAGTAATTGTTCTACTTTTTCTACCTTTCCATCTGGTAATAATTCAGTATATACTTTATCTATACCTATTTCTTTAGCAACACTTTCACCAACGTCTTTTCTATCACCTGTTAGCATAACTGTTTGTTTTATATTATTCTTCTTTAAGTCATCTATTGCTTTTTTAGAATCTTCTTTTATTTCATCAGATATTACTATATATCCTGCAAATTTATTATTTATTGCAATATATATAATTGTTCCTATTTCATTACATTTTGTATATTTTATATTTTTTTCTTGTAGCAATTTTTCGTTTCCAGCTAAAACTTCTTTGTCTTCTATTGTAGCTATAACTCCACGACCTGATAATTCTTCTGTCTTAGAAATTAAAGTTGTATCTATTTCTTCTCCATAGGCTTTTTTAATTGATACTGATATTGGGTGATTTGAATAACTTTCAGCATATGCTGCATATTTTATTAATTCTTCTTTTAATATTCCTACAAGTTCAATTTTTTGTACTTCAAATACTCCTTTTGTTAATGTCCCAGTTTTATCAAATACAACAATTTCGCTGTTTGATAGGGCTTCTAAATAGTTACTCCCTTTAACTAATATTCCTTTTTTTGATGCTCCTCCTATTCCTCCAAAAAATCCTAAAGGTATTGATATAACTAAAGCACAAGGACAAGAAACAACTAAAAATGTTAAAGCTCTATATAACCAATCTGTAAATTCTGCTCCCTTAATAACTAATGTGGGGATAATTGCTAGAAATACTGCAATTATTACAACTGCTGGTGTATAATATTTAGCAAATTTAGTTATAAAGTTCTCTGACTTTGATTTCTTGCTACTAGCATTTTCTACTAAATCTAGAATTTTACTAACAGTTGATTCTCCAAATTCTTTTGTTACTTCTATTTCAAGTAATCCATTTTGATTTATACAACCACTTAATACTTCATCATTTTCTTTTACCTCTCTTGGCAAAGATTCACCTGTTAGGGCTGATGTGTCTAGCATTGAATTTCCTTTTATTATTTTTCCATCAAGTGGTATTTTTTCTCCTGGTTTTACAATTATTTTTTCTCCGATTTTTACTTCTTCTGGGTTCATTTTTGATATTTCATTGTTTCTTTTTACATTTGCATAATCAGGTCTAATATACATCAAACTTACAATTGATTTTCTAGATTTATCAACCGCGTAGCTTTGGAATAATTCTCCTACTTGATAAAATAGCATTACTGCTACTGCTTCTGGAAACTCTCCAATTGCAAATGCACCAATTGTCGCAAGTGCCATTAAGAAATTTTCGTCAAATACTTTTCCTCTAAAAATATTTCTTATTGCTTTTAAAACAATATCTAAACCTACTATTAAATAACTTATTATAAATATTCCTTTATTTATCCATTCATTTGGAAATGTAATTAGCATTGCTAGAATAAATAATATGAAAGCAATTATTATTTTTACACCTCTTTTTTTCATAACCAATCTCCTTATAACTTTTTTGTTCAAGCTATTTATATTCCTTCAACTTCTACATCAGGTTCTTCTTTTCTAATAGCTTTTTTTACTTTTTTAATCAAATCCTTTTCTTGTTCTTCATTACAATCAAATACTAACTTTCCTGTCATAAAACTAACTGATGCATTTTCGATACCATCAATTTTTTGAATAGCATTTTCTAATTGAGCTGCACAATTAGCACAATCTAAACCTTTTAAATAACATTTATAATTCTTCAATATGTTCACGTCCTTTCTTTACAATTTGTATAATATGGTCATCATCTAAGCTATAATAAACTACTTTACCTTCTTTTCTAAATTTAACTAGTTTTGCTTGTTTTAATAATCTCAATTGATGAGATATTGCTGATTGTGTCGTTTGAACTATGTTTGCTATATCACAAACACAAAGTTCATTTTCCATAAGAGCATATATTATTTTCATTCTTGTTGAATCTGCAAATACTTTAAAAAATTCTGCTAAATCATAAATTAAACCATCTTCTGGAATTTTCTTTTTCACTTCATTTACTACATCTTCATGAAGTACTGCACATTCAAATAATTCATCATCCATCTTTTTTCTTCTCCTTTTTTGAGTGGTCAGTTTGGGGACAGGTTCGGACTGACCATTTTTGGTCACTTTAGGGACGCAACTTTTATTATATTTGTTTCAACATATGATTATTTGTTCATATATTCATTTTATTCTTTTAATATTTTTTTGTCAATACTTTTAAACAAAAAAATACAAATTCTATTTAAAAATAAAAATAGAATTTGTATTTTTAGCATTTTAGTTATATTTATATTATTATATTTAAATAATTTCTTCAATTTCTCCTATTGCGTAAAGTGGTATATTAATTAACCATTCTTCCTTTTTATATTCCGCCATGGATGTTCTTACATTCTTTGTGGTTTTATATTTTGTTACAAACTCCTTTAAACTTTTGGCTTTTAAATTTTGTTCTGCCTTTACTTCAATTGGAACAACATCAATTCCTAATTGTATAATAAAATCAACTTCTGCTGTTGCTTTTTCAGCTGACCAATAAAAAATAGGGATATCCTTGTTTGACTTTAATTCTGTTAAGACAAATTGTTCAGTGAATGAACCTTTAAATTCTGTAAAAATCTTGCTACCTTCTAATAGAATTTTCTCATCTATTTTTGTCATTGCTCCTAAAAGACCTACATCAAAAGTATATAGCTTAAATGCACTTGTATCTTGATATGCAATAAGTGGAATATTAGGTTTATTGATTCTATCAATTTTATATACAAGCCCACAATCAATTAACCATGACAATGCTAGTTCATATTCTCTAGCTCTTGCTCCTTCTTTTATTAGTCCATAAATAAATTTTTTATTTTCTTTAGCTAATTGAGCTGGTATACTATTCCATAACATTTTTAATCTTGGTACTATTTCACTAGGTGCATGTTTTGAAAAATCTTCTTCATATGCTTTCAATAGTTGGTTTTGAGTCTTTCTTACTTGTTTAAAATCTGTTGTTTCAATATATTTGTTTATTGCTGCTGGCATTCCACCAATAAAATAATATTTTCTTAATAAATCAATATATTTGTCTTTAAAAATATTGATTAAACTCCAATCTTGTTTATCTATTAATTTTGAAAGTTCTTCTTCTCCTATTGCTATAAGAAACTCTTTGAAGTTTAATGGATATAAATCCATAAAATCAACTTTCCCAACAGGAAATGATGTTCCTTCATGTAAAGCTACACCGAAGTAATGAACCTGCTGCTATAATATTATATTCATTAGCATTTTCATAAAAATATT
>CALXJZ010000037.1 GCA_944388745.1 uncultured Clostridia bacterium | reverse complement strand
AATTCTTTTTCATATGCTTTTTTTGCTTCTTCTAATTTCATTGTGTGGAATGGTCCACTTGTTTTTAGCTTAATTGCTCTTTTAGCTCCTGCCATCTTTAATAGTTCTATTGCTTCATCTATTGCATCTGTTTCTCCTGATATTGCTGTTTGTACACTGCAATTATAGTTTGCTGGTACTACAAATTTTCCTTGTTCTTGCAACTTATTACATATTTCTTCTATTTTTGAACTTTCTAATCCTATTACTGCTGCCATTGCATATTCTTCTTTTGGCAATAGATTTCCCATGTAATATCCTCTTTTTTTGATTAGTTTTATTCCATCTTCAAAAGAGATTATTCCTGCATATATTAATGCTCCATATTCTCCTAAACTTAACCCTGTTGCTACATCTGCTTCTATTCCTTTTGATTTTAATACTTCTAACATTGCTAAACTTGTTGTTAATATTGCTATTTGTGTGTTTTCTGTTTTGTTTAGTTCTTCTTCTGGTCCTTCAAAGCAAATCTTTTTTACATCTATTCCTGATATTTCACTTGCTTTGTCATATATTTTTCTTGCTTCTTCATATTTTTCATAAATGTCTTTTCCCATTTCAACTGTTTGTGCTCCCTGTCCAGGGAATAAAAATGCTCTTTTCATATTCATTCCTCTTTTCTCATGTCGCGTTGGGGACGTTTCTCATGCGACATTATATTTTTATTTCTATACATATACTAATAATTTGTTTCCAATGTCGCATGAGAAACGTCCCCAACGCGACACCCTGACATTAAATTTCTAGTAAAATACTTCCTGTATTAAGTCCTCCACCATAACCAATTAAAATGATTTTGTCTCCTTCATGTAATAAATTCTTTTCAATCATTTCATTTAATGCTATTGGTATGCTTGCACAAAATGTATTTCCAGTATCTTTTATATTCATATACATTTTGCTTTCATCAATCTTTAGTCTTGACATCATTGATTTCATTATTTTTGTGTTTGATTGATGTGGTACAATATATTTTATATTTTCTAATTTTTCATTTGATTTGTCTAGCAATTCATTGATATTTTTTACTGTATTTGTTACTGCATATTTATATATTTCTTTTCCATTCATCTTTATTTTTTCATTTACTTTACATGTTAGTATTTCATTTTCGTCTATTTCAGCTTTTATATTTGACATATAATTTTTTTCTTTAGATGTTGTTGATAAAAGTAGTGCCCCTGCTCCATCTGATAGAATTATTGATGTTCCCACATCCTGTTCTTCTGTATATTCAGATAATTTATCCACACCTATTACTAATGCTTTTTGTACTTTTTCTGTTGCTAAATACATTCTAGCTATATCTAAGGCATTTATATATCCACTACATCCTGCTAATATGTCTAAACAGATAGCATTTTCGATTTGTAGTTCTTTTTGGATTTTATTTGCTATTCCCGGCATTAAATAGTTTGGTGTTGTTGTCGCTACTATTATTAATCCGATTTGTTGTATTATGTCTTTTAATTGATTCTTCTCTAGTAGATTTTGTACTGCTTTTTTTGCCATTTCTTCTATTGTTTCTTCTTTAGCATAATATCTTTTTTCTATTCCTGTTCTTTTTTCAATGTATCCTTCTTCTAATTTTAATTTTTCTTCTAATTGTTGGTTATTTATTTCTAATTTTGGTAAATAACTTCCAGAACTTATTATTTCTATGTTTTTCATAATTTCCTTTCTGTTTTGTTTTTGATTTTTCTATTCAAATTTGCTTTTTGCACTATTTATATTTATACAACATTTTTGAAAATTTTTCTATTGGAATGGGTGGTCAAAAATGTTTTTAAAGTTATAAGAACTGCGATTTCCTATAACTAAAAAAACAGATTAAGTACTTTAACTATACTTAACCTGCTATTTTTTATTTCTACTTTTACTATAAAATTATTGCATTTCTTGTCCTTCTACTAGTTGTTCCGCATTAAGTTGTTCTTCATTTCCTTGTTCTTGATTATTTTCTTCTACATCTTGTTCATTATTTGTTCCGCTATTGTTGTTTTGTGCTGAATTAGATGTATTGTTTGAGTTGCTTGAAGTATTTGAACTTGAGCTACTGTTTTGATTTCTTATTCCTCTTGATTCTAGATATTCTTCTGCATCTATTATATTGTCATTTACACTAATATAATAATGTTTTTCTCCTCCACTAATTGTCATATATATATCATCTGCAACTAATCCGAATAACATTTCTCCAGAAGAATTTAGTAATGTATATTTATCGTCTCTACCAGCTACTATTACATTATAATCTGGAATAACTAGCAAGCTGTATGCATCTCTACTGTTTGAAGCTATATATCCAAAGCTATCATATTCAAAATCTACTACTTGATTTCCATTTGTATCAAATAATCCCCAATAATCTCCTTTTTTTACTGGTATTAGATTATCTGCTAATAAATATTTGCTCTTTATATTGTTTTGTGTGAATCTAGATGTATCAATTCCTATTTGGTCATTTTCAATATATATTTTTATAACTCCATTTGTATCTATAACACCATATCTGTTATCTCTGCTTGCAACATATAATCCTGCATCACTATCCATTAATGTAATGCTATTATAGATTATATCAACTTTTGTTTGTCCAGTTTTTGATAAAACTCCTACTTGTCTATCAGTTTGTACTAAAAAGTCTCCTACACTTGGTAAATAAGTAATATTGTCATATTTTGCTTCTAATAGACTTTTTCCATCTGTATCAATAACTCCCATTGCTCTATCATTTGATACTACTAACATACCATCTAATATTGCTTTTTGATTTGCAAATACTTCACTTATCTCTGCATATCCATAATCTAATGCATATGGTGTGTAAAATTGCACTAAATATGGCAAGGTATATATTGTTATTCTATTTGCTTCTTGGTCATAATTAAAGCTTACATTAAATGTTTCTTGTATACCTTCTGTGGTTGTATATAAAACTCCATTAATTGCTTTTACTGGATTTTTGATATGCACATATTCATAATCGCCATTATTTTGTGTTAAGTCCAATTTATATATAGTATTTGAACCTAATGTAAAGTTTGCTACTTCATTTTCAGATTGTACATAGCATTTACTTTGTGTTTCAGATTTATCAGTATAATCTCCATTAAAGCTTTCATAGCCCAAATAGCTTGCTACTTCTTTTATTGGTACATAGATTGTCCCATCATCTTCAAATACTAATAATTGTTTTAATTGTTCATTTTGTTGTCCATCAAGTGTTACTCTTAAAATTGTACTTTGTACATATAACAAATATGATACAATTCCAACTATGACTAATACTACTACTATTATTGCTCCTAATATGATTTTTGTAGCCATTTTTTTCTTTTTTTCTTCCTTAGTTTGGAAGCTTTCTTCGATTAGATTCATTTGTATCCCACCTTTATTTATTTTTTTACTTGGTGTATCCATACTTTTTGTAAAATTCTTCTTTAAATGTTCCTAAATTATCATGCTCTATTTCTATTTTAACCCTTTCCATTAATTTAGTCAAGAACCTAAGGTTATGAATTGATAATAATCTTACTCCTAGTATTTCATTTGCTTTTATTAAATGTCTTATATATGCTCTTGTATAATTTTTACATGTATAACAATCACATTCTGGGTCTAGTGGTGTCCAGTCCCTTTCATATGTTGCATTTCTAACTACAACTTTTCCATTCCAGGTCATTGCTGTTCCATTTCTTGCAATTCTAGTTGGTAATACACAATCACACATGTCGATTCCTGCAATTGCTGCTTCTATTAAGTAGTCTGGTGTTCCTACTCCCATCAAATATCTTGGCTTATCTTTTGGCATTAATGGTGCTGTATATCTTAAAATGTCTAAAAATTCTTCTTTTGGCTCACCAACACTTATTCCACCTATTGCATATCCTGGTAAATCAAGTTCTATTAAATCTTTTGCACTTTGTTCTCTTAGGTCTTTATAAAATCCTCCTTGGATTATCCCAAATAGAGCTTGTTTGTCAACTGTTTTATGTGCTGCTTTACATCTTTTTGCCCATCTTGTTGTTCTTTCCATTGAATTTTTAGTATATTCATAAGTTGATGGATATGGACAACATTCATCAAATGACATTATTATATCTGCACCTAAATCTTCTTCTATTTCCATAACAGATTCAGGTGAAAAGAAATGTTTACTTCCATCTAAATGTGATTTAAATTCAACACCATCTTCACTTATAGTTCTTAAATCACTTAAACTAAATACTTGAAAGCCTCCACAATCAGTTAAAATTGGTCTATCCCAATTCATAAATTTATGAAGTCCTCCTGCTTCTTTTACGATTTTGTTTCCTGGTCTTAGATATAAATGATATGTATTTGATAATATTATTTGTGCTCCTACCATTTCTTTTAGTTCTTCTGGTGTCATTGATTTTACTGTTGCTTGTGTTCCAACTGGCATAAATACTGGTGTTTGTATGTCTCCATGTGGTGTATGCACTATTCCTCTTCTTGCTCCTGTTTGTTTACATTCGTGTAATAATTCATATGTTACTGCTGGTTTCATTTAATTCCTCCTTTTGGTCAGTTTTGGGACAGGTTCGGACTGACCATTAAATTATGAACATTGCGTCTCCAAAACTAAAAAATCTATATTTCTCTTTTACTGCTTCTTTATATGCTTTCATTATATACTCTTTACCTGCCAACGCTGATACTAGCATCAAAAGTGTTGATTGTGGCAAATGGAAATTTGTTATTAATCCATCTATACATTTAAATTTGTAACCTGGATAAATAAAGATTTCTGTGTCATCTTCAATTGGTTTTACCATTCCTGTATTTTCATCTGCAATTGATTCTAATACTCTACATGATGTTGTTCCTACTGCTATTACTCTTCTTCCTTCTTGTTTTACTTTATTTATTTTATCAACATCTTCTTGTTTAATATAGAAGTGTTCTGAATGCATTTTATGTGCTTCAACTGTATCTTCTTTAACTGGTCTAAATGTTCCTATTCCTACATGTAATGTTACATTTGCAATTTCTACACCTTTTTCTTGGATTTTTTCTAATAATTCTGGTGTAAAGTGCAATCCTGCTGTTGGAGCTGCTGCTGAACCATCATATTTTGCATAAACTGTTTGATATCTGTCTTTTTCTTTTAAGCTTTCATGTATATATGGTGGTAATGGCATTAGACCGATTTTATCTAGAATTTCGTTGAATATTCCATCATATTTGAATTCTACTTTTCTTGTTCCTCCTGGCATTACTTCTAAGATTTTTGCTTCTAAAATACCATCTCCAAAAATGACTTTTGCTCCTACATGCAATTTATTTCCTGGTCTTACAATTGACTCCCAAATATCTCCTTCTATATTATTTAGTAATAAAAATTCTACTTTTGCACCTGTTTCTTTTCTTCCATAAAGTCTTGCAGGAATTACCTTTGTATTATTTCTTACTAGCACATCTCCTGGTTTTAAATAGTCTATTATGTCTTTAAATATTTTGTGTTCTATTGTTTGTTCTTTTCTGTTTAAAACCATTAATCTTGATTCGTCTCTTTTTTTGATTGGTGTTTGTGCTATTAGTTCTTCTGGTAGTTCATAATCAAATTCTGTTACTTTCATTTTTTCATCTCGCTTCTTTTTATTATTTTATTACTACTATACATATTAGCAAATGATATATTTAGATATTTTGAAGTATATTGTGGAGACCGTTCTAGAAAATGTTTGAACATATGTGAATTACATTTTCTTGAATGGGGATTACGCAAAAATATATAAATATATCATTTGCATTATACTAATTATAATATTAATTGGATTTTTCTTCCTAAATTATCAAAAATTTCTATTATTTCTTCAATTATATTTTCTGGTTGTTTAAATACCTCTTCCATCTTATATGAATAATCAAAATCGCTATTTTTAGCAGGTTTCAAGGTATATATTTCTGCTGGCAAGCCTATATATCCTTCCTGAGTCTTTATTTCTTTATTCATATAATCTGTATACCATTGTTTTTGTCCTTCCAATAATTCATTTTCATATCCATATTTTTCATAATCATGTAATTCTGGTCTATCATAACCATACTCTTGAGCATTTCTTTCTAAAGAATGTAGAAATTCATGTAAAAATACTTCTTCTGGGAATGTATTAATCCTAGAATTGTATTTATATATATAGCTTCTTGAATCATTTGGTAATCTGATATTTGAAAATCCTATTCCATAATAATCCATAGAACCTAACCCTATCCAATCATTAACTTGAATATCATTTTGATGTTCTTCATCTCCGTAATCTTAATACGATAAATATATGGTCATAATCTCCTTGTGATACGGTATCTTTTATTTGGTTTTCTACATCTTCTGCTGATGCAAAATATCCGAATTCATTATCGTATGATAATTTTGTTAAAGGTTCTTCTACTTGGTATACATCTATATCTGCTGTCATTTTTCCTTCAGATAGCTCTTCACATGAGCTTTGAAATCTGTTTAAGGTATTTTTTATGTCATAAATGTCGTTTTGTGTTACATTTAACTGGATTCTTCGTCCATTTACTGTTACATCTGTTGTTTCGAATATGAAACAAGCAAATTTCCAATTGTTATCATTTTTACTTGCAGTTCCTTCTTCTATTGTAAAATCTGAAAACCAGGCTTCTCCTTTTGCTTGTCCTAAATATCCTCCTAATCTAAATCCGATATTTACTTCTTCTCTATTTTTACTATTAAAAATTAATTCTATTTTTTGCCAATCTTGTGTTCCTGATATTGCAACAGACCTTTCTGTTGCTCCTTCTATAGAAATTTGTGCTCCTACTCCAGATTGCATGTCTTGTGCTTCAACATCACTTGTTTTTACCATACATGTTACTTTATATGGAGTATTTTTTTCTACTTGTACTGTTTTATAAAACATCGCATCATTATAGTTTGGTGATTCTATTTTATAACTTCTTGTATTACTATATTTTATTTCACTGTCTCTTTTGAAATTTGAAGTGTATAAGTTTGTTTCACTTCTTACAAAATCATTAAAGTTATTTGATTGATAATATTGATATGCAAAATATAGTAATACAAGTAAAATTATCAGTGTTATAAAATATGCTATTCTACTTTTTAATGTTTTCTGTCTTTTTGACATAAAATTTCTCCTATTTTTGTTTTAATCCTTTCATCGTTAAGTTAATTCTTCCTTGGTCATCTATATCAGTTACTTTTACTGTTACCTTATCTCCAACATGAAGTACGTCTTCTATGTTTTTAATTCTTTCTTTAGAAATTTGAGAGATGTGTAACAATCCTTCTTTTTCTCCAAAGCCTAAATCTACAAATGCTCCAAAATTCATTATTCTAACAACTTCTCCATAGTAAATTCCGCCAACTTCAACTTCTCTTACTATGTCTTCTACCATTTCTAATGCTCTTTGTGCTTTCTCTTTTTCTGTTGAATATATAAGTACTTGTCCGTCTTCTTCGATGTCTATTTTTACTCCTGTTTCATCAATTATTTTGTTGATTGTTTTTCCTCCTGCTCCAATTACATCTTTTATTTTGTCTACATCAATTTTTGTACTTACTATTCTTGGTGCATATTTAGATATATCTTTTCTTGGTTCACTTATTACTGGAAGCATTACATCTTCTAATATATGTGCTCTTGCTTTTCTTGTTTTAGCAAATGCTTCTTTTATAATGTCATATGTTAATCCATCACATTTGATATCTACTTGGATTGCTGTAATACCTTTTTCAGTTCCTCCAACTTTAAAATCCATGTCTCCAAAGAAATCTTCTAATCCTTGGATATCTACTAACATTACATAGTCTTTATCATTTTCTGGATTTGTTATTAAACCTGTTGAAATTCCTGCAACTGGTCTTTTTATTGGAACACCTGCATCCATCAAACTTAATGTGCTTCCACATATACTTGCTTGTGATGTTGAACCATTTGAAGATAATACTTCTGATACAACTCTTATTGCATATGGGAATTCTTCTTTTGATGGTAATACTGGTACTAGTGCTTTTTCTGCTAATGCACCATGTCCAATTTCTCTTCTTCCAGGTCCTCTAGATGGTCTTGCTTCTCCTACACTGTAACTTGGGAAGTTATAGTGATGCATATATCTTTTAGATTCTTCTGTGTCGATTCCATCTAAAGTTTGCTCTTCACTTATCATTCCTAAAGTTGCAACTGATAATACTTGAGTTTGTCCTCTTGTAAATAATGCACTTCCATGAGTTCTAGGTAATAATCCTACTTCACATGATAGTGGTCTTATTTCATCTAATCCTCTTCCATCTACTCTTTTATGTTCGTTATATATTAATTCTCTTACACATTTCTTTTCAACTTTGTAGATTGCTTCTCCAAGGTCTTGTTTGTGTTCTTCAAATGCTTCTTCTCCAAATTTTTCTGTATAAGCATTTTCAATTTTTTCTGTTAATTCTGAGATATTGTTATCTCTTGTTTCTTTATCTGCTTCTTGAACTTTCTCTTTCATTTCATCTTTGAAATTTGACTCAACAAATTCATATACGTCATGGTCAACTTCAAATGATTTATATTCAAATTTTGGTTTTCCAATTTCTTTTTGGATTTTCTTTATGAATTTACAAATTTTCTTTATTTCTTTATGTGCTTCTTTAATTGCTTTTAACATTACATCATCAGGAACTTCGTTTGCTCCTGCTTCTATCATTGTTATTTTCTTTTCTGTTGCTGCAACTGTTAATGTTAAATCTGATTTTTCTCTTTGTTCTTCTGTTGGGTTTATAATTATTTTCCCATCAACTAATCCAACATTTACTGCTGCTGTTGGTCCATTAAATGGTATATCAGATATTGCTAGGGCTGTTGCTGCACCTATCATTGCTGCAACTTCTGGTGAATTGTCTTGTTCTACACAAAGAACTGTTCCAACAACTACAACGTCATTTCTAAAATCTTTTGGGAATAGTGGTCTTAATGGTCTATCTATTGCTCTTGATGTTAATATTGCTTTGTCACTTGGTTTTCCTTCTCTTTTTAGAAATCCTCCTGGTATTTTTCCAACTGCATATAGTTTTTCTTCAAAATCTACTGATAGTGGGAAGAAATCAATTCCTTCTCTTGGTTCTTTTGATGCTGTTACATTTACTAATACACATGTATCTCCATAACGTACTAATACGCTTCCATTGGCTAATCCTGCCATTTTTCCTGTTTCTATTACAAGTTTTCTACCTGCTAATTCTGTTTCATATGTTTTAAACATTTTATTACTTCCTTTCTAACCGGGATTTAGGGACGGTCCTTAAAATCCCTGTTTTTAGGGATTTGGGGACGGACCTTAAATCCTCTTATTCTATTTTGCACCTATTTTTTAATAAGTTTAAATAGATTGTAACCTCTATAATGTATTAATATTGGTATTAATATATTATACAAGCTACTTTACCTATTTTAAACTTATTTTTTAATTTTATACCTACAAAAGCCCATGTCTAATAAACATGGGGCTTTTGTAAAAATTATTTTCTTAATCCTAATTTTTCAACTATTGCTCTGTATCTATTAATATCTTTTTTTACTAAGTAATTTAATAGATTTCTTCTTTTACCAACCATTTTTAAAAGACCTCTTCTTGAATGATTGTCTTTTTTATGGATTTTTAAGTGTTCTGTCAATTCGTTGATTCTTTCTGTTAAAAGAGCTATTTGAACTTCTGGTGAACCAGTATCGTTTTCATCTCTTTTATAAGTACTTATAATTTCTTGTTTTCTTTCCTTTGTCATTTTTACACCTCCTAATTTTGTTTTATTCCTTTAACTGAGCTTAAGTTTAGGTGCTTTACTTGAAGCTAAGTAAAAGGCATGTCATTTTTGACATACCTATTTTACTATATTTTTTTGAATTTTTCAAGTGTTTGGGCAAATTTTATCCTGATATAATAATAAATCTGTCCCTAAATCCCTAAAAAACCAATTTTTCTTCTACCCAATTTGCTACTTCATCGATTTTTAGTCTTATTTGTTCCATTGTGTCTCTATCTCTTATTGTTACTGTATCATCTTCTAATGTATCAAAGTCAATTGTTACACAATATGGTGTTCCTATTTCATCTTCTCTTCTATATCTTTTTCCTATACTTCCTGCTTCATCATAGTCACACATAAATTTCTTTGATAATTTTGCATATACTTCTTTTGCTTTTTCTGATAATTTCTTTGATAATGGTAATACTGCAACTTTGTATGGTGCTAATGCTGGATGTAGATGTAGTACAACTCTTGTGTCATTTTCATCAATTTTTTCTTCGTCATAGCTATTACACAAAAATGCTAAAGCTACTCTATCTGCTCCTAATGATGGTTCTATACAATATGGCACATATTTTTCTCCAGTTTCTGTGTCTGTATATGTAAAATCTTCTTTTGAAACTTTCATATGGCTTTTTAAGTCAAAATCCGTTCTGTCTGCAATCCCCCATAATTCTCCCCATCCAAATGGGAATGCAAATTCAATATCTGTTGTTGCATTGCTATAGTGTGATAATTCTTCTTTTGAATGGTCTCTTAATCTAATATTTTCTTTTTTCATTCCTAAACTTAATAACCAATTTTCACAAAAATCCTTCCAATATTTATGCCATTCTAAATCTGTTCCAGGTTTGCAGAAAAATTCTAATTCCATTTGTTCAAATTCTCTTGTTCTAAATGTGAAATTTCCTGGTGTTATTTCATTTCTAAATGCTTTACCAATTTGAGCAATACCCATTGGTATTTTTCTTCTTGTTGTTCTCATAACATTTTTAAAATTAACAAATATACCTTGTGCTGTTTCTGGTCTTAGATATATTTCAGAAGTTTTATCTTCTGTTACACCTTGAAATGTTTTAAACATCAAATTGAATTTTCTTATATCTGTAAAATTTGTTTTTCCACAATTTGGGCATGGTATCTTGTTTTCGTTTATAAAGTTAATTAATTCTTCGTCAGACATTCCATCTGCTATCATATCTTTGCCTTGTTCATGTGCCCATTCTTCAATTAATTTATCTGCTCTGTGTCTTGTCTTACATTCTTTACAGTCGATTAATGGGTCTGAAAATCCTCCAACATGTCCTGATGCAACCCATGTAGTTGGATTCATTAATATTGCTGCATCTAGTCCTACATTGTATTCATTTTCTTGTATAAATTTTCTTCTCCATGCGTCTTTTACATTATTTTTTAGTTCAACTCCTAATGGTCCATAGTCCCAAGTATTTGCTAGTCCTCCATAAATTTCTGATCCAGGATAAATGTATCCTCTGTTTTTGCATAGTGCTACTAGTGTGTCCATTGATTTTAACATAAAAATTCCTCCCTTTAATTTTATTTGCTATAATATGAAAGTTTTTTATAAGTTCAAGTAATGTGCAAGATGCTGATTTTTACCTATTTCTTTAAATTGATTAAAATTATTAGATTGTGCATTTTTGATAATTTTATCAAGCTGAAGGTGTATGTTTATACATCAAAGTTTGATAAAATTGAAAAAATGTGCAGGCTGATGATTTTAATTGATTTAAACAAAAAACTTTCATACCTAGCTTATATATACTTAGCTAGGGACGAAAGTTATATTCCGCGTTTCCACCCTAATTCCTAAAACTTAGATTAACATTAAAATTAATTGAAGTTTTAAGCACCTTAATTTGGTATGTTACTCCAAAGCTCCCCATATGCATTTATTATTGGTATTCCACCATCACCAATTCTCTAAGAATAAATGTTGTCATATTTTTTCTTTTTCACAGTAACTATTTTGTTGGTATTATTATATGCTCTAATTTATGGAATGTCAAGATTTAATTTTAACTCTTTTTTTAATATTACATTTTGTTTATTTTGAGTTTAAATTTATTTCTAACTCTGCTATTTCAGCATATCTATATATCTATCCGCCAATTCATAAAACTTCATCCCATTAGAAGCTTTAAACAAAACTACATCTCCTGTCTTTGTTTCGTTTTTTAACACATCTAAAATTTTATTTTTATCTTCAAAATAGTATATATTTTCTTTTTTCATTCCATTTTTTAAAGCTTCATCTGCTATTAGTTTTGCATTTTCTCCTGCACAAACTAAAATATCTATATTATTTTTATATACTTCTTCACCAACAAGTCTGTGAAGTTTTTCTGCATATTCTCCTAATTCAAACATATCTCCTAAAACAGCAATTTTTCTATTGTCTTTAAATGATGATAAATAATTCAAACTTGCTTTCATTGCTTCTGGACTTGCATTATATGCATCATTTATAACTTTTATGCCATTTATTTCTTTTATATCCATTCTCTTTTTAGTTAATTCAACATTTTTTATTCCATTAATTATTTTACTAGAATCTATGTTTAAAGTAATTCCAACTGTTGTAGCACATAGAGAATTTAATACAAAATGCCTTCCTGCTATCGGAACTTCTACGTCTATTTCTTTTCCGTCTATGTTGCATTTATATGTACTTTTTTCTTGTTCTAAAATCATATCTTTAGCCATTATATCGCTCTTGTTTTCTATTCCATATGCAATAATTTTTCTACTATCTTTGTTTTCTAAATACCATTTGTGTAATAATTCATCATCATTATTTATAATTATAGTTGGCTTATCTGCTCCATCTAATATTTCTAGTTTAGCTTTTAAAATGTTTTCTTTTGAACCAAGATTTCCAATATGTGATGTTCCTATATTTGTTATTACACAAATATTAGGTTTTGCAATTTTGCTTAAAAGATGAATTTCTCCAAAATGATTCATTCCCATTTCTAGTATCATTATTTCTTCATCTTTCAATCTTAGAATTGTGAATGGTAAGCCTATGTTATTGTTGTTATTACCTATTGTTTTTAATGTTTTGTATTTTTGTGATACTACACTTGCAACCATGTCTTTTGTACTTGTTTTTCCAACACTTCCTGTTATAGCAACTACTGGTATATTATTTATTTTTCTTTTATATTCTGCTATTTTATAAAGCGCTTTCATGGTATCTTCTACTTTTATTATTGTTTTATTATCAAAATCTTCTAAATCTTCTAAATCTTCCTTATCAAATTCTATACCTTGTACTATTACACAATCTGCTCCATTTTTTAAAGCTTCTTTCCAAAATATGTTTCCATCAAAATTTCCACCTTTTATTGCAATATATGTATCTCCTCTTTGTATGTTTCTTGTATCTCTTGAAAAGTTTGCACATTCTAATTTTTCATTTCCTTTAATTAGTTCTCCATTTGTTACTTTTAAAATATTCTCAACAGTTAAATTTTTCATTTTATTTGTCTCCTACAATTGTTACATATTTCTTGACTATTTACAGCCATCTTTATACTTAATATTTTATTAAAAAAATATAAATATATTAATTTGATTTATATTTTTTCAAAAAAATCTTGCCAAATATTTATTTTTATGCTAATATATTAATGTTGTTATCAATATATTGTTTATATAGGGGTATAGTGTTAATGGTAGCACATCGGTCTCCAAAACCGCCTGTGAGGGTTCGAATCCTTCTACCCCTGCCAATAATATTTATATCATTGTTTTATTATTATATATTTATTTCTTTATTTCAATATATTTTATAATATTTTACTATTTTTTTCGAGGTGATTTTATTTGCAAAATTTTTTTAAAATCTTTTATTCATTTACTATATTTATAATAATTTTTGTCTGCATATTTTTTAT
>CALXJZ010000036.1 GCA_944388745.1 uncultured Clostridia bacterium | reverse complement strand
TAACTTATTATCTGTTAATATTTCTATTGGTATCCATATACCTTTTAAATTCAAGTTAGACATTCCCTCACCTTCTTTCTTTTATTCGCTTCATTTTCAATTTTGAGCCATTTTATATTGTTTTTAATATAACTTTATATCTTTTTAATGTAACTAAAAAATTTCCATAAAAATAAGCCTTGAACTTATTTCTAAATTCAAAGCTTCCAATTATGCAACCATAGTTGCTTAATTTTTATATTATTCATTTTCTTCTTCAATAATATCAATGTGTAAATTCAAATCTTCTTCAGTTGGTAACACTTCTAAAATATCTTTTGGTAATACTTTTGATATTTCATATGAACTTACACCTATAGGTTTATTAATATCTCTTAATGAATACTCAACTGAAAATTTTGTTTTCTCTCTGCATAATATAATTCCAATTGTTGGATTATCACTTTCTGTTTTGATTAAGTCATCAACTGCTGATAAATAAAAGTTTAATTTTCCAGCATATTCTGGTCTATATTCCGTATTTTTCAGTTCAACCACTATATAGCAATGTAATTTAGTATGATAAAATAGCATATCTATAAAATAATCTTTATCATCTACTGAAATTTTATATTGATTTCCAATAAAACTAAACCCATTTCCCAACTCTAATAAAACTGTTTTTATTCGTTCGACCATTGCTTTTTCTAATTCTGTTTCTATAAAACTTTCTTTTAAATTTGATAAGTTTAGAATATATGGATCTTTCATCATATCCTTTGCCAGTCTACTTTGTGGTGGTTGTAATGTATTTTGAAAATTATTAGGTTTATCTCCTAAAACTTGTCTTGTATATAAATCACTTTTTATTTGAAAAGCTAAATCATCATAACTCCATCCATTTATTGAAGTCTGTTCTATATACCATTCTCTTTGTTTTTCTTCTTTTATTTTACTAAAAATCAATATATTATGAGACCAAGGTATTTTTTCTGAAAGTTTTTGTAAATTACTATTATTTTTGCATTCCAAATAATATTTTTTCATATTAAGGAGATTTCTTTCTGAAAAACCTTTCATATTTGGGAAATTTATCTTTAATTCTATTGATAAATTATTTATAAATTTATTTCCATATTTCGCATTTTCATTTATTATTTTTCCTAAATAACTATATAATGCTAGTGTCCTTATATTTGCACTTTTATAAATATCATATTGGGCATTTAATATTTCATTTTTTATATCTTTAAATACTTCTTTAAAATCTTTTTCTAACATTTGATTTTCTTCCATATAATTCCTCTTTTCTTTTTCTATTTTTTATTGATAGCTTGATTTTTCAATTGTTTTCTAAATTTTGCAGACGCGTCTGCGAAATTCAAAATCTTAATTTTAAAATTAGCAGATGTGTCTGCAAATTTATTAATACATTGACATTATAGCATTTATTTTCAAAAATTTCATTATAAAATCAAAAAAAGACGAAATTGTTATTATTTTTTACAATTCATCTTTCAAATATGTGAAAATTTTATTTTTAGTAAATTGCTGTTAGGAGGAAACCTTTGCTATTACTATATTTTATTCTTTCGTCATAAGAGAACAAAATCGTTGTTACTAATGCTATTAGTGTTATTCCTTGTTCTTTTTTTGTTTTTTGCATAATTAAACTTTTCTCCCTTCTTTAGTTCATTTTCCGTTCTTTATAATTATTCCCAATTTAGTAAATAGTATTCTCTCGTATTTTTATGTTTATATTGTATACAAATAAAAATCCTAAGTCAAGATTATTTCTTAAATTTTTCATTTTAAAAAACAGTAATTGACGTGTATACATATTTAGGTGATAGTAGAATATATTTTACAAAAGAAGGTACCTGTTATATACTAGAAAAATTTATAAATCAAAATAAAAACGAATATCTGAAATTACTCAAATATTCGTTTTATACATTTTATAAAATTTATATAATTATTGGTTTAAACCTTCTTTTTGCAGTGTTTCCTGATATACCTGATCTATGTTTTCTGATTGGTATTCTTCTTGAATTTTTTCTATTTGTTGCATTTGATTATTATTTTTCTCACTTATTCTCATATATACTATTACTAATACAGTAACAATAAGAAGCATCGTCACTAAAACAAATAAAGTTACAGAACCTTTTTCATTTCTCATAAAATTTCCCTCTTTCGTTTGTGCATACGCACTTTTCTCTATGTTAATAATATATTTTTTATTTCTCTTTGTCAATAAATTATATTATCTTTTTTAATTTTTATTGAACTTTTATTATTTTAATGGTATTATAAAAGTGTAAGTATATGAGAAAGGAGAAAATGATATATTAATTCATCAATTATATCATTTAAAATAAAATATGTCTAAAGAATTTGATTTTTATGATAAAACTAGTTTAAAATCATATAACTTAAATGAAAGTATGAGATATCAATTAAGTATGTTGGATAAACTAGATGCCTTTACTAGGCAACATTCTGAAAATGTTGCAAGTTTAACTTGTAGACTTTGTGAATATCTACACTGTAATAAAGGCTTTACTGCATATTGTACATTATGTGCATATTTACATGATATTGGAAAATTAAAAATACCACCTGAAATTTTACAAAAGCCTTCAAAATTAACTGATGAGGAATATGAAATAATGAAAACACATACTACAATAGGATATAAAATGTGTATGAGTGATTTGCAATTACGTCCATATGCTGCAGGTCCATTGTATCATCATGAAGCTCTAAATGGAACAGGCTATCCCCAAGGCTTAACTAAAAGTAAAATTCCTTATGAAGGTCAAATTATTCGTGTTGCAGATGAGTATGATGCTATTGTTAGTAAAAGACAATATAAAACTCATATAGGAATTTCAGATACATTAAGAATATTAATTGAAGATTCTAAGCCAGGTAGTGGAATTAATCAATCAACTGCATTAGCTCAAATGTCTGAAGATTGTAAATTAGGCAAAACCAATCCTGTTATTGTTAGAACTCTTTTTAAAGTTGTTATTGATGATATTATATATGAAATTTCTTATACTCAAGACTATGTTAAAGAGTTAAAAGATGAATTGAAACGCTTTGAACAAATTAAAAAATATGGAGACAAAATGAATAAGGCTAAAAAAGAAAAAGATAAAAATTATTATTTAGAAGGTATGAAAATACTTATGAAAAATAATGAAACTCCTGAAAACTATTTAGAAATTTATGAACAATACAAAAATGCTTATGAAACTAGAAAAGCTATGATTGAAAATCTTTTTAATGAGATTAAAATTATTAAAAAGTTGAAAGTATAGCAGGGATTAGAGGGACGGTCCTCAAAATCCCTGTTTTATTTACCTTTATTTTAATAAGCTATTAAAAATAGTATAAAATTTATGAATTTCGAATGCAAATGAAATCATTTTAGAAAAAATTAAATTATCCAATAGGAGAATCTCAAACTTGCTTTGAGAGGTGCCTATTGGGTAATTTTAATTTTTCTTAATGATGTAATGTTAGCCGAGAAATGAAATAAATTTTATACTATTTTATAATAGCAAAAGAAGAAAGTTAAAAAAGGGATTTTGAGGACCGTCCCCCTAATCCCTATTCTAGTCCGAAGCTGACTCCTAAGGCGTTGTTTATTCTATTTATAACATTTTCATCATCTATATGTCCTATTCTTTCTTTTAATCTGCTTTTATCTATTGTTCTTATTTGCTCTGCTAATACAACCGAATCGCTTTTTAATCCACAGTTTTCTGAGTTCAATTCTATATGTGTTGGTAATTTTGTCTTTCCTGTTTGAGAAGTTATTGCTGCCGCAATTACAGTTGGACTATACTTATTTCCTAAATCGTTTTGTATTATTAAAACTGGTCTAATTCCACCTTGTTCTGAACCAACTACTGGACTTAAATCTGCATAAAACATATCTCCTCTTTTTATTTGCATATTTTTCACTCCTAATATTTCTGTATTGTCAAGTATATTTCATGCTATTTAAATATTAGCAAAGGTTATTTTATTTCTACCTCATTATATAATATGTAAACTTCATTACTTTTGTTAGTCCATTCAATTTCCAATTGTGTTGGCAATTCTGTTTTTTTATCTATATAAAGCGTTTTTTTGCATTTACTGTCTGAATTATTATTTGCATTACCAACTGCATACATTTTTATTTCATTCTCATTTTCTTCATAATCTGCTTTACTATCTTTTTTATAATCTTCTATAAAACTGCTTAAATCTAAGTTATTACTCGAGATAGATTGATAGTTTTCAATCATGCTACTTAAATTAAGCCTACTATTTTCTAATGTTAATTTATTTCCTTCTCTAATTATTTTTGTTCCTGCAATGTTAGATGGTTCTATTACTTCTTGTAAATTTGAATCTTTTGATTTGAATTCTTGTTTTATGATATAATTATTTTCATTTTTATTTGATATTACTTTTACATTAATTGTTGCATTGTATGAGCTAATATTTAAAATATTTTCTACAATTTCTTGACTGTTATTAGTATGACCAATTTTTGATTTTTTAGACATGTTTATAGAAAAAATTAAAATTAATATAATTAAAAAAATTATGATAGCTATTAGAAAAAACGTTTTCTTTTTCAATACATTTCCCCCTTATTTACTATCATAATATTTTACAATGTTTTAAAATATTCATCTATGTAATTTATTAGTTCGCCTTCTTGTTCTATTGTGTTTATTTTGTTTCTAAATTCACTTGAATTTTTCAAATTCTTTGTATACCAGGCTATATGTTTTCTAAGCTCTTTTACTGCTATTTCACCTTTTTCTTTTACTGCTAATTCCACATGTTTTTTTATGACTTCTAATTTTTCTTCATTAGTTGGCTTTGGCAATTTTTCTCCTGTTTCTAAATAATGTATTATTTCTCTAAATATCCATGGATTTCCAAATGCTCCTCTTCCTATCATAATTCCATCTACATTAGTCTCTTTAAACATTTCTAGCGCTGATTCTTCATCTATAACGTCTCCATTACCTATTACAGGTATTGAAACTGCTGCTTTTACTTGTTTTATGATATCCCAATCTGCTTTTCCAGTGTAAAATTCACTTCTTGTTCTTCCATGGACAGTGATTGCTGAGATTCCGTTTTGTTCTGCAATTTTTGCTATTTCTACTGCTACAATATTGTTTTTATCCCATCCTTTTCTGATTTTTAATGTGACTGGTTTGTCTGAATTTTGTACTACTGCTTTTATTATTTTTTCTGCTTTTTCTAAGTCTAAAAGTAATTTACTTCCATCTCCATTTTTTACTACTTTTGGTGCTGGACATCCCATATTTATATCTACTATATCTGCTAATTCGCTTATATATTTTGATGCGTATCCCATTGTTTCTTCATCACTACCAAATATCTGAAAACTAATTGGTCTTTTTTCTCCTTCTGTATTTAATAGTCTTTTTGTTTTTTGGTCGTTGTGGAAAATGGCTTTACTACTTGCCATTTCTGTACATACCATTCCTGCACCAAATTGTTTACAGATTATACGAAAAGGCTGGTTTGTTACGCCAGCCATTGGAGCTAATATTAAGTTATTTTCTAGTTCTACGTTTCCTATTTTTAATTTTTTTAAATACGTCATTTAGTGCTCCTTTTATTTATTTCACAAAAATAGTTTTTTGTCTTTTACTACTTATATTTAATAAAATTCCTATACATATAAAATTAGTAATTAAAGAACTTCCTCCATAACTTATAAATGGTAAAGGTACTCCAGTTATAGGTAATAGCCCCATTACCATACCTATATTTTCTACCACATGGAATAAAAATATTCCTGTAATTCCTGCCGCTATTAATGTTCCTGTTTCATCCTTTGCTGTTTTAGCTATAAAAAATCCTTTTACTATGAGAACCACATAACAAATTACCACCGCTGCTGAAACCACAAATCCCATTTCTTCTCCAATTACTGCAAATATAAAGTCAGTTGTTTTAGGATATAAATATCCTAATTGTGTCTGGTTTCCTTTAAGCAATCCCATTCCTGTTAGACCACCTGCACCAATTGCAAGTTTTGATTGGATTATATTGTATCCTGCTCCTCTTGGATCTGATTCAGGATTCAAAAATATATCTATTCTTGTTTTTGCATGTTCTGGTAATATAAAGTTATAAATTATTGGAACAGATACAACTATTAATATTGCAGATATTATAATATATTTTTTATCTATTCCACCTACAATTAGCATCATTACTGTTGCAACTATGAATGCTGCTGCTGTTCCATAGTCTGGTTGTTTTATAATTAATAAAATTGGAACTCCTACGACTGCTAGTAATATAAGTAATCTTGTTGGTTTATTAATATCTTGTCTATTTCTTTCTTGTATTTTTCTCATAGTAAATGTTAAAAATAGTATTACAAATATCTTAGCAAATTCTCCTGGTTGGAATGAAAATGCACCTATGTCAAACCAACTTGTTGCTCCATTTACTGGTGTTGTAAATAAAACTGCTATTAACAGTATAATGAACAGTCCATATAAAAATGGTGAGATTTTAACTAAAAATTCATAATCGACTATCATAACTATTATCAAGACTACTAAACTTACTCCAAGCCATATGCATTGTTTGTAAAATTCATCATGTTCTGTTTCTTGTGTTGCAGAAAACAAAGCAACTAGCCCTATAATACTAAGGATAATTGCAATAATTAAAATACTCCACTCAACATTTTTTAATTCTCTTTTTCTCATCAAACCAACTCTTTTTCCTTATTATTCTTCTGTTTTTATTTTTTCTCTTTTTTCAATTTTTATTTCTTTTTCTCCATTATTTTTATTAGTCTCTTCTTTGACTTCATTATTTTTGTTTTTTACTTTATTTATTTCTATTTCTCTAGCATTTTCATTTCTACGTTGTTTTAAATGCTTTTTTCCTTCTCCTTGTTTAACTTGTTCAATTCTTATTTTATGCTCTCTTGTCATATTTCTTTTTTTAAGATTTTTATCTTCACTACCTCTATCTACTTCTTGCTTTTCTTCCTTATTTTTTTCTTCTTTTTTATCTTCTTGTTCTGTTTTTTGTTTGTCCTTTGCCTCTACTTTTCTTGCTTCATTTTTGATATTTAATATAGGAATATTAGCATATAAAGCGGGTGCACCATTTGTACCGTCCTCATTTTCTTTGTTTGTTAATCTTACATCTATTGCACCTTCATCTACTTCTATATATTTTTTTATTACTTCTATTATTTCTTGTTTCATAAGTTCAAGAAAATCAGCAGATACATTTGCCCTGTCTTGCATTAAAACTAAATGCAATCTTTCTTTTGCTGCATCTTTTGAATTATTTGCTGTATTTTTTTCTTTCTTATTGAATTTCTTTAAAAATTTCACCACGTTTTCGAACATTATTCCTACTTACCCCCAACTGTTATTGTTTTTTGAATAATCTTTTTATTTTTGCAAAAAATCCTTTTTCTCTACCAGGAATAGTTACTTCTATTTTTTCTCCTAATACTCTTTTTGCTATTTCTATATATGCCTTTCCTGATGGTGCTCTTTTATTTTGTATAACTGGTTCTCCTTTATTTGTTTGTGTAATAATATATTCATCATCTGGAACTACACCTATTAAATCTATTGATAATAGGTCGACTATATCATCAACATCCATCATTTCACCTTTTTTAACCATGTTTGGTCTAATTCTGTTTATTACTAATTCTGGGTTTTTAATTTCTGATGATTCTAGTAATCCTATAATTCTATCTGCATCACGAATAGCAGATATTTCTGCTGTTGTTACTACAATTGCTCTATCAGCCCCTGCAATAGCATTTTTAAATCCTTGCTCTATTCCTGCAGGACAGTCAATTAATATGTAATCAAATTCTTCTTTTAGTTTTCCAACTAATTCTCTCATTTGTTCTTCATTAACTGCACTTTTATCCCTTGTTTGAGCTGCTGGTAGTAGGTATAATTCTTTAAATCTTTTATCTTTTATTAGGGCTTGTCTTAATTTACATTTTTCTTCTACAACATCTACTATGTCATATACTATTCTATTTTCCAACCCCATTACAACGTCTAAATTACGCAATCCTATGTCAGTATCAACTAATGCTACTTTTTTTCCTTCTAGTGCTAAACTTGAACCTAAATTTGCTGTTGTTGTTGTTTTTCCTACTCCACCTTTTCCTGATGTTATTACTATTACTTCTCCCATAATTTTTATTCTCCTCCTTAGGATTTTCAAACACTTATTCTAACGCTTTTATCATACAATGAAAATGTAAAAAAGTCAATGAATTTTGTGTGAAAATTACAAAATTATTTCTATTTTATTACATTTTTATTACAAAAAGAAGTAACTTTTACGCTACTTCTGTTTTTATTTTTACTATCATTCCTTATTTTATATATAATATGAATCTAGATGATCCCACTTGTCCGTTCTGGAATTGTATCTATTCTAGAACTAATTGAATTATTATTATCTGAATTTGATATTCCTCTAGCAATCCTATTCTCACCAGATGCTTCTAATGTTAATTCATAATATCCATCACTTAAATTATATATATTTTTTAAGCTTTGATTTGATGTTCCTATATCTGTTACATCTATTCTTTCTTTTTGCATCCATCTCATCATAGCATCATATTGACTTCCCCATATCATACTGCTTCCTACACTACTAGTATTATATGTCTTTCCATATGCATATAATCCATACCATTTATTTGCACTTTCTGTTTCTGTTGTTAGCACTGTATTATCTGGTTTGCTTTGGGCTATATTATTGCTGGATTTACTTATTTCGTATCTTCCTACATAAAATCCATGATATGTAGATATGCTATTTATAATCGCATTATAGTCTTCTTGCAAAGTATCCTTCAACTCACTTGAATTCAAATAAGTTGTTCCTAATAAATTGTTTATAATATATAAATTATCTCCATTATTATCATCACTAATTATATCTGGTTCTCTATTTGATTCTGTTCCTACTCCATATCCATCTTTTTCTTTTGCACTTGTAGATGTAAAGTCATAAAGTTTTCCTTCATAATTTATATTTCCATTTTCATTATTTGCTTCTTTTGCTATATCATTTATATCATCTACTGGAATCCAAACAAATTGATTTCCTTCTTCATCTTGTATTACCAATCCTTCTTGTATTGTATTCATTCCCAAAGTTTCGCTTACTTGAAATCCTGCTGGAATTGTTGCTATATCACCATTTTTGTCTTTAAATTCTCCATTTTTATCATATGTCATTGACCATTTTTCTTCGTTTACAATGTATATTACTGAATTATCAGTATTATTTTTATAATATCCATTAAATAAATTTACACTTTCTATAAAATTCGCTTTCTCAGTTTCTTCTATTTGGACATCAGCTGGAATTTCTGTTATATCTTCATTTGTTATAACCCAATTATATATTTTTGTTGCATCACTTGTATTTCTTATTGTCAGATCTTCTTTACTTGTTCCTGAATTATATATATATCCATCTGGTATTTTTATACCATCAAAATATCTTAGATTAACTGCTACTGTATCTATATCTTCTGAAGTATAATCTGTGTAAAACCATTCTCCATCAACTTGAATACCTTCTACATAAAAAATATTTTGACTTGTCTCATTTATTATATATATATCCTCATATTGGCTTGCTTCACTTTCTGTTGTTGTACTTATTATGTTTTTATAATCCTCTCCATAGTTTAATGTTAAATTTTCTAATAATGATAATTCAATTATATAAAAATCTCCTGTATCTATGTTTGGACTTATTACTCCTGTTGTCATTATTTTTCCAATATTGTCTGTATTTGTATATTTTATTCTTGCTGGTATTTGTCCATATTCTGAATAATAATTATTTATTTTATCTCTTAAATTCTGTATATCACTTTGCATTGATTGTAATTTTGTAACTTTTAAACTGTCTCTTGCATCATATATTAATACTCCTGTCAATATTAATATTACAATAACAATAATTGTTACAGAAATCATTGTAATACCTTTATTTTGACTCATAATATTTTTCATCATTAGCGTCTCTCCTTATCTTTTTCTTTAGTATAGTTTACTATTTATTTTAATTATTTTCAATACTTTTTTCTAGTAATTTATAAATTTCAAGTTTTCTTTTATATTTAATATCTTCTGATATATACATAATCCATAATGCTATAACTATTAAGAATATTGCTATATTTTCAAGTATATATATTAAAATGCTAGACACAAATGTTACAAGTATTAAAGTAACAAATGATATATTATTTATATACTTTTCTGATTTTCTTCTTCCGCATGTTATATGTAAAATACTTTTTAATATTCGTCCGCCATCTAATGGATAAATAGGTATTAAATTAAATACAATAATTAATATGTTTGAATAAACTATCATAAGTTTTATAAAAGTTTCTATTTGTAAATTTAGTGATATTATGATTATTAGTAGGTTAGTTAGTGGTCCTGCTAATGCAACTAATATCTTTTTCACTTCTAATTTATTTGCTTTTCCTATTTTTATATTATAATCTTTTGGAAATAGTTTAAATGAAACGCTTACTCCATATGGCTTTATCTCTAATTTTTCTGGTCTCATACCACACAATATTCCGGCAAGTAAATGTCCTAATTCATGTATGAATGCAAATATCATTATTAGTGCATATATATGTATTTGCTTTGTGAAGTAAAATATTATTAGAAACAAGAAAATTTTTAAATCTATTCTAAACCTCATACCCTCAACCCTTTTCTATATTTTTTAATTTTCACAATATTTTGATTTTCCTTATAATTCAAGGATTGATTGAGGATTAACTGTTCTTTCAGAATATCTAATTTCAAAGTGCAAGTGTGGCCCTGTTGAATTACCAGTAGAACCTACTTCTGCAATTTCTTGTCCTTGAGTCACTATATCTCCTTGTTTTACATATAGTTGGTTACAATGGGCATATATTATACTTACCTCACCTATTTGTACTTTTATGTGTTTTCCATAATCACCTTCTTCTGATACTAACACAACCTCTCCCTCTGTTGCAGACTTTATCTTTGTTCCCATTGGAGCAGCTATATCTGTACCTGTATGATCTTTTGGTACACTCCCTGTTGCTGCTTCTCTTCTCCCATATGATGAACTTATTGTTCCTTCTACTGGTTTTATAAATGTTGTCGTATTTTTTACATTCTGTATGTCTTGCTCTGTTTGTGATAACCCGGCTGTTTGGCTTTGCTCCTGTTCATTTATTTCTCCTTGTGTTGTTATATCTTGTACTATTTCCTCGCCAGATGCCCCTCCTATTGCGTTCTGCTCATCTACTGCCTGATTTTCACTTTCTGTTTGTTCTTGTCCTTCTTCTTGTGTTGTTATTGCTTTAAACCATATTTCAAGTTGGTTTTTAGCATTTTGATATAGTTCTCCAAAGTTTGTATCATATGATAATATTTCATTTGCTTTTTTTATAAAATCTTCTGAAAATACATATTTATTATTATAAATTGCATATATTACAAGATATATAGATATACAAACTAATATCTGTATAATCATTTTTTTTAATAATTTGATATCTTTTTTCTGAGTATTATTTACATTTACTTTTGTTATTGGCCTGCTTTCTCCTTGCCTTCTTTTTTCATATATTTCTTCGGCTCGTCTTATTCTTTCTTCTACACTCATTGCTCTTTCCACTATAAAAACCTCCATTCGAGCAATTTTTTGCTCTAATAAAAATTTTAACCTCATAATTGCGAGAATGAAAGAGGTTTTTATTAGCCATCTCAAATTTTCTTTAGGAAATTTGAGGGCGATAGCGATTGTAGCATTAATGTGAAAACTTGTTTTCACATTAAAACACCTCTTCCTTTGTTTTTCTTTTAAACTATATGAAAGGAAAAGGTATTTTATGATTTTATTTAATTTTAATTTGTTATTTTACTATTAATAATAATGTCTGTAAAAGCATTATTATACTTGATATATATGCATAGTTTTTTAATCTACGTACTTTTTTTGTTTGTTCTATTTTATTTTTTTGAGTCTTTTGTTTGTTTTCTTCTATTTTTGTAATATATGATGATATTATCATCTCTGCTTCTTTTACTACAAATTCTTTTTTGTTTTCATTTGTTTTTATTTGCTCTTCTTCGCTTCTTTTTTCTTTATCTATCTTTTCTAATTTTTTCACTTTTTTATTTGATTTTAATATTACTATTGCTTCTTCTATTAAGTTTGATGGCAAGTTCTTTAATACTACCATATTTTTTAATTTGCTTTCTTCCATTGTATCCTCCTCATTATTTTTCTGTTTTTAATAGTTTTTCCATTTTTTTGAGGTTTATACAATATTTATTGAGTGATTTTAGAATATATCATTTTTCTACATTTAAAATAAAAAATAACCATTCAACCCATCAAAGTAGAATGGTTATTTTTTATTATGCACTCTTTAATTCAAGGCGTAGCTTATCAGCGATCATTGCTATAAATTCTGAATTTGTTGGCTTTCCTTTACTTGCAGAAATTGTGTAACCAAAGATGTTTTCTACTGCTTCTTGTTGACCTCTTCCCCATGCGACTTCTATTGCATAGGTTTTTTATTTTTATTTCCTATAACCTTATGTAAAATATTCGATTTTGTTTTTGCTTTAAATTCGCATAGACTTTATAGGTTTATGCCTAAATTATTTATAGCCTTATTTTATATTGCTTTTCTCACATAGTCAATACCAATAAATTGTTTTTCGGCAAAAAATTTTTCTTAATCGTTGGCGCGAAAACCATAAAAAACTTAAAAATGAAATATTCATCTTTTCTTCGCGCTCATAAAAAAAATAAGCAATAGATTTTTGGTCTATTGCTTTATTCTCTTATTTTACACCTTTCCAGTATTCTTTCTTTTTATAGAAAATTATACTTAATATTATTAGAAATATTACTGGTATTATAATAATTGATAAACCGTGCTTTTGGTAGTTTTGTTGTTGCTATTGTTTTATCACTATTTTTATTATTGTTTTCTGTTGGCTTTTGTTCTTGATTTTGTTGTCCTTGTGGTTTTTGTTCTGCACTTGGCTTTTGTTCTTCTTCACTTGGTTTTTGTTCTCCATTTGGCTTTTGTTCTTCTTCATTTGGTTTTTGTTCTTCTTGTGGTTGTCCACTTGTTGCAACAAAATTTATTCCATTTTCTTCACAATATTGCCTTATATAAGAATTATAATCACCATATATAGTAAAATTACTATTAATTAAGTCAAAAGCAAGATAACCGACACTTGTTACGCTACTTGGTATATATATTTCTTTTAAACTAACACACTCCTGAAAATATGCACTTGCTCCAATAGTAGTTACATTATTAGTAAATGTAACTTTTTCAAGTTTAGTGCAACCCCTAAAAGTGCTACCATTTATTAAATTACAAGGTATTTCAATTTCTTTTAAACTTTTACAATTATAAAAAGCACCACTACCTAAGGATACTAAACCATTTGGTAATTTTATTTCTGTAATATTTTCACAGCCTCTAAATGCAAAACCTTCAATATTTTCAACAGTTTCTGGAATTGTAATTTGCAATATATCATTTCTTCCATCAAAAGCATTATTTCCTATTGTAGTTACATTTTTTCCATCTATTGTACTTGGTATATTAGCAACTTTTACATCATCTTCCGCTCCTGTAATTGTTATCTCATTTCCTACAATTTTAAAATGGAATCCATTAGTTCTATCAATATATTCCTCAACTGCAAAAACTTTTACACTAAATAATATTGATAAAAGTATCAAAAACACGAATACTACCAAAATTTTTTTACTTTTCATTTGCTTTTCCACCTTTCTATTTTCTATATGTCGAATTATATCATAATAATTTTAATTTGTACACACTTTGTGTACTTATTTTTAATTTATTTTTAATTACAATATGTGGTAGGTGATTATATATGAGAAAATTAAAAATTGAAAAATCTTCAAAAGCAAATGACACAGTAACAAGGACAATTCGTATAAGTGGAAAAACCTTTGACAAAATCAACGAATTAGCGGAAAAAAACGAATTAAGTTTTAATAGTGTTATAAATCAAATTATTGAATATGGTTTGTCTAATTTGGAAGATTAAGAAAAGTGGACTTTATTGTTCCACTTTTTCTAATTGCTTTGATAATTTATAAAATGTTG
>CALXJZ010000035.1 GCA_944388745.1 uncultured Clostridia bacterium | reverse complement strand
CAAATTCTATTGTTTTATACATTTTTTTATTATATAATTTAATTAATGAAATTTTGATAATAAAAGGAGGATTTGCATGGAAGAAAACCTATCAAACCAACCAATTACATCTGAAAACAAGATTTTTGGAAAGACTTTCTTTTGGATGTTTTTAGGGCTTTTGGGCTCTGCAATTATTGCATGGTATACTTATTCTTCAGGATTATTTATTGATATAGTTCTAGGTGACTATTTCAATTGGTTACTAATTTTAGAATTAGTTGTAGTTCTAGTTTTTAGCCTACTATTTAGAAAAATGCCACCAACTCTTGTTGGAATACTGTATTTTGTGTATGCTATGATTAATGGTGTTACACTTTCAGTCATATTTGCAGTTTTTGACTTAAGTTCTATTATTTACTTATTTATAGTTTCTGCTGTAATTTACGGCGTATTAGGACTTATTGGTTATAAGACTAATAAAGATTTAACATCTTGGAAACCATATTTATCAGTATTTTTAATTGCAGGTATTGTACTTAGCATTATTAATATTTTTATACAAAATTCTACTTTTGAACTTTTCTTAGATTGGGCAATTTTGATTTTATTTTTTGGAATTACAATTTATGATATTAATAAGATTAAACTTTTACAACAAGATCCTAATATTGTTAGTGAAAAAATACATATATATTGTGCTATGCAATTGTATTTAGATTTTATTAATATATTTTTACGTATTTTATCTATTTTTGGAAAGAGAAGAAATTAGACGATATACAAAAAGTGTACTTAAATCGAGTACACTTTTTTGCTCTTTTATTCTTTTATATATATTCATGAACTACTACCTTTTTTATATCTTTTACTGTGTCTATTATCCCCATATTTCCTCGTGTATTCTCGGGGAGTCCAAAGCCTCCCTGATTTATATTTTGTTCAAATTTTCATCCTATTTATATTTTGTCTATGCCTTAATATGCTATATCCCATTGTCCACTTTCATTTTTTTCTACTTCGATATCAGACGGTAGAACTACTATTGGGCGGATACCAAACGAACCATAATCTCCATTATCATTGCGAACATCAGAATTCGAATTGCACAAGCCATAGCGGCCCGCGCTCACCGCGCTATAACCTACGCTAGCCACACCGAAGTCGGCGTAGCTAGAGTCCACATAGACTAAACGAGAAGCGACTAGGTATTCATAACTTCCATCTTCTCCAAATATATATTTAAGATTATCTAAGTTGCTTATTAAACTTGTTGCATCTCCTTGTCCTCCTGAATAGGTATAAATAAGTTGTTCTCCCATTTGTCCTTATGCATACCAATTATTTTCAAAAGTTGTTGAATTACTTGAAGGTTGTTGCCAATATCCATTTGCTGATGCATCTAGGCTTGGATACCAATAATCAACTTCTTTATCTGCATAATTATTGTTTGCTCCAAATGTATATGTGTCAAAATTTAAACTATCTACGTCAAATCCTGTTACGTAATTTATATCTTCCATTGTTATACTTCTTGATGTTACTGTCTTTCCTTGTATTGTTCTTCCATATCCTGAACATGTTGCTTTTAAGTTCTCTTCATATCTTAACCAACTTTCTGCACCTGGAGTTAAATTAAATCCATTATATATTGGTGTTTCTGTTGTTAAAAGCACATTTCCACTTGAGTCTTTTCCAAATATTATCCAACTATTTTGTCCATTTGGTTCATAGGTTACTTTTTGTCCTATCATACTATCATCATATACATCACCTATTGTCATTCCAAATACTATTGTTCTGTTTCCTATTTCTGTTTGTCCCGTTTCTTTTATTTCATCTACTTCTTTTTGTGTCAATAATTTTGAACCATTTGGTCCTATACGCTCTAATAATTCAGATAAAGTCTCTACATCTCCATTTGAGTATTCATTTGCTAATTTATTCGCTTTCCACAAATCTTTTTCTTCTTCTACTGCTGCTCCTCTTGTTTCTACTTTTGCATCATTTGCTCTTGTTAGTATTCCATTCTCTCCTGTTAATGTTGCTATTGATACTGCTGCTAATATTAACAACACTATTATGTTTAAATGTAATGTTTTGTAATATATTGGACTTAGCAATTACAATTGCTATTATATATTTTGTAGTTCCACATCTAGGAATTGCTGGATATATTTTAAGTATTTTTGTTAGTGAACTTTTGAATTTTACAGTTAGCATTTTACAATTAAAATCTAAAATTAAATATTACATTAATCCCTTCAAATTTATCATTTTTCCAATAATTGCTTGTATTTTTGCATATATTATTGCATGTAATATACCTTTTGCTTTTTCTTCTATCTTAGTTGAAACAGTTTTTAAAATTGGTATTTTTGTTTTTGTTTATGTTGTTATAATTCAATTAAAAATAAAGTTTTTGAATAATTTGAAGGAAAGATTTTGATTATTATTTATATACTCTTATAGCATCTATATAAACTATATCTTTATCAGTTGGTTCTTTTCTAGCTCTTAATTCTATTATTCTGGTATCATTTCTTATATCCATACTTGATATTGCTTGAAATTCTGAATCACCATTTATGTTTTCATCTCTAATAGAATTTAAACCTAATACTATCATATCTTCATTATATTGATAAACTGATATCACACCCATATTTTGAATTTTTCTTGATAATATATCAATTTTACTTCCAGTAAAGTTATTTATTCTTATCGAACTTCTGTTACTACTACTATTATCTATAACTTGCACATATTTTGCTTTGCCATTACTATAATTTTCATTTGTATCATCTTGCCAACTTCCTATATATTGAAATCCTGCAAAATCTTCTTCATATGTTATAACATCACCTTGAATAACTTTTATTTCTTTGTAATACTTTTCTCCATCTATATCAATTTTACAATAAAAGGTCTCATCTCCTTGCATAAAATCTGTCAAAATATATTTAAATGTAGCATCATTAATATCTCCTACAATTTCTAATTTTCCACTTTTTCCCTTCACACTCTCAGTTGTTTTATATACTCCTTCTTTGCTATCAGATATTCCTTCTATTGTATAATTTGCAAAACCTGGTTTTTCTACTGCGATATCTCCTTCTCTAATAATTTTATTAAAATTCACCTCATCTAAACTGCTTGTTATTGTATAACTTGCTTCTGTTAATCCATCTGAAAAAGATATATCCTTGCTTCCTATCACTACATGACCTGTTTCTTCTATCTTTGTTCTTTCTTCTGATGTAATCAAATCTTCTCTTTCTAAATCATCTAATAATTCTTCTAATGTCTGTGCTGTATCATTTCCTAGATAATTATCTGTTTGTTTTTCTGCCTTCCATAAATTATTTCTTTCTTCCACAGTTGATGCTCTTGTTTCTATGTCCGCTTCACTTGCCCTTGTTAAAATTCCATTCTCTCCTGTTAATGTTGAGATACTTACTCCTGCTAAAATTAATAACACGATTATTGTAATTACTAATGCAATTAAAGTAATTCCTTTATTATTCAAAATTTTCATTTGCTCCTCCATTACTTAATTATATTTGCCTTTTATTTTTTATTATTAATTTATAATTTTCTATTTATTCATAAAAGCATTCATTACTAATTCCCCACCAATTATATTCTCTTTCAGTTGTAAAATAGTCTATTGTACCAGTTGGAACTTTAATAGAATTTGCTGTTAAAGTTATGTTATTGTTAAATATTCCTCTAAAATTATCAACAGATGTAAAACCTGTTACTATTGGTGTACTCTCAAATACAACTTTTGTTAATTGATTAAAAGTAAATGCACCATTTCCTATAGTCGTTACTGAACTAGGTATTGTAATATCTGTTAAAGAATTATTTGAAAAGGCATTTACTCCAATTTCTATGACTGAATTAGATATTGATATTTCTTTTAATGAACATCTGTAAAAAGCTGATTCTCCTATCTTTTTAACCGTATTTGGAATTACTAGTTTGGTTAGCTCACTATTTTTGAAAGCATTTCTTCCAATCTCAACTACTTCTTTTCCATCTATTTTTTTAGGAATATTTCCTACTTCTTTTAATAGTTCTTCATACATAGGTTCCATTTCATCATATATAGCATTCATATCTATTCCTTCATTAGCTGCTTGAAGTTTTGATTGAAATTCCTCTACTGTAATTCCTAATTTATTTAATTCTTCCATCATTTCTTCTTCAGTTACAAAATCTCCAAGCATGAATTTTCTTAAAAATTCTATTGAAAAGTCTGGGTCATTCTCATGTATTTTTTCTATATATATAGTTGTCACTAGATTCTCATTTGTTAAATCTGTTATGCTAATTCCACCTTCTACTTCTTCATATTCATATAATATTTCATAACTAATAGCATTTTCATCAACTTTTGTTACTTTTCCTTCTTCACTTATATTATAATTATTTTTCGTATCCAAAAATTCTACATTTATTGTCCCATTTCCATTTTCTGTTGCTTTTGTCTTATTCTCTCCAACTAGTTTATCTAATTCATTTTGTACTTCTTCTAGTGTTATTTCTTCTCCCCATTTACTTGAACTGGCTGCTATATACGCCAATCCTACTTGTTCTTGTTCATTTGCTACTTCTGTTTTTTTGCTTGCCTCATTTGCTCTTGTTAATATCCCATTCTCTCCTGTTAAAGTCGCAATAGATACTCCTGCTAATATTAGCAAGACAATTATTGTGATAACAAGTGCTATTAATGTTATACCTTTTTGATTAAATCGTAATTTTTTTTCTGTTTTCCTCTTCATTTGTTTTCCACCTTCCATTTTTATTATTTTAATATTGTAAGTAAATTATACATAAAAATTATTTTTTTGTAAATATCTTTTTATTTTTTATTATATTTTTTCTACAAAATATTTTATACTATTTATTTTTTCAATGTCAATAGTTTTTGAATATTTTTCAAAAAAATTATGAATAATATTCATAGTATTATTATTTTTTTAGTAATTATTTTGTATTTTTAATTAGTATTACTCACTTTTTATTCCACGTAGGTAATGTTATCATATTAGTATAAAAAGGTAGGTGTTATTTTTGTTAATTACAAGCGATGATATTTTAAAAACTATTGGAAGTAAGATTAAAAAAGTTAGACTATCAAAAAAATATACTCAAGAATATGTATCTGAAAATATAGATATATCAACCGATTTATTAAGAAATATAGAAAACGGGAGAAATATAGGTAGTTTACCTACTTTATTAAATATATGTAACTTTTTAGAAATTTCCCCTAATTATTTATTTGAAGAACTATTAACATTTAAAGAAGATACTTTAGATACAAATTTGATTTCATATATTTCTGATTTATCTCCTGAAGATAAAGATATACTGAAGAAAATTATAATTCACATAGATAAAAATTATAAATAAAAAGTAGCTAGCTTCTACTTAGTTAGTAGATATCTAGCTATTTTTACTCATTATTTTCCTATTATCTTATCAATTGATTTTTCTCTCATTTCTTTAATTAATTTACAACTATTATCTAATTTTTCTTGTTCATATTCATTCAAATTTAATTCAAGTAATTCTCTAACTCCATTACTATTAATTATTGCTGGAACACCAATATATATATCATCTTGTCCATATTGGCCATCTTTTAAATAAGTTGAAACTGTTAATATAGAATTTTCATTATCTAAAATTGCTCTAACTATTCTATTTAATGCCATACCTATTCCATAATATGTCGCTTTTTTCTTCTCAATAATTTCATATGCTGCATCTACAACACCTTTATGGATTTTCTTTAAATCTTCCATTGGATGTTTATTGTCTTTCATTATATCTTTTACTTTTTTGCAACCTACATATGCATGGTCCCATGGTACAAAAGATGAATCTCCATGTTCTCCCATAATATATGCATGAATATTTTTACTTGATATTTTCAAATAATCTGCCATTAAATAACGAAGTCTTGCTGTATCTAACACTGTTCCTGAACCTATAACTTTATTTGTAGGTAGCCCTGAAACTTTTGCAACTACATATGTCATTAAATCTACTGGATTGCTTGCTACTACTATAACTCCATTAAATCCACTTTGCATTATACTTTCTGTAATTTGTTTCATTATTTTAGCATTTGTTTCTGCTAGTTCTAACCTGGTTTGTCCCGGTTTTTGTGCTATTCCTGCTGTTATTACAACCACTTGAGCATCTTTACATTCATCATAATCTCCTGCTTTAATTATCATTTTTTGTGGTGCATATGGAAGACCATGTGATAAATCCATTTGCTCTCCTATTGTTTTATCTTTATCTATATCTATTAATACAAGTTCGTTTATTCCTCCTCTATTTAACATTGAGTATGCCATACTCATTCCAACAAAACCTGTTCCTACTAATACTATTTTTCCTTTTTTCATACAAATCACTTTCCTTTCTTTTGCAATTATACTACTATATTATTTGATTTTAAAGTGTTTTTTATGATTTTTTATGCATAAATTTTCATTTTTGACTTTTCATATAATCTGTGATACAATTACAAAAAATTCAAAGTAAGGAGTGCTATATATGAGTTTAAATTCAGATAATGCTACTACTACTTTGGCTGAAAATAAGGTTCTCATCTTATACATATTAAATCTAATTAATACTGATTTTAAACAAGATGACTTATTTAAAATAATTACATCAATTAATGATATAAACTACTTTTATTTCAAACAAGTATTAACAGATTTAATAGATTCCAAATTAGTAGGTACTTATACTAAAGAAGAAGAACCAGTTATTAGAATTACATCAGAAGGAAAAAATGCTTATGAACTAACAAAAGACGTACTACCAGGAATTATGAAATTAAAAGCAGACCACATTTTCGAAAAAGAATTTTCTAATATAGAAGAAGAAGCTTCTATAATCGCAGAATTTACACCTAGAGACGAAAATGATTATATGATAAAATGTAAAATTGTTGAAAATAATGAAACAATATTTGAAGTAAAAACTATTGCAGGTTCTCGTGATAGAGCTAAAAGAATTGTTGATAACTGGAACAAAAATGCTACAACAATCTATCCTAAAATTTTAAATATGCTACTTGAAGAAAATCAATAAACACAAAAACAACAATTTTGTTTACTCTACTAAACAAAATTGTTGTTTTTTGGTTTTTTGTTTATTATAAAATTTCAAGTCTGTCCCTTTTGGTGTCAAAATGAAACGATTTGGCACGTCCCTAATCTAACAACCAATCAATTACATTTTTATGAATAATTCCTTCTTGCGAAAAATCATGTTTATCCATTGTTAAAACATATTTAGGGTAATTATCTTCAATACCTTTATATGTACCAAATTCTCTATCAATGACAGTATCATCTGCTAATATATAAGCAACCTGAATATATATCTTTTCTTTAAATCTAGTTGCTATAAAATCAATTTCTACTTTTTCTAAATTCCCTATTTTTACATCATATCCACGAGATATTAATTCATTGTAAACAATATTTTCTAAATACGCATCTAGTTGCGGTCTTTTTCCTATATTCTTTACTTGACCCAACCCTAAATCTGTTAAATAGTATTTATATTTTCCGTTTAATATTCTTTTGCCTCTTATATCATATCTATCCACTTTATTTATTAACATTGCCTTTGCCATATATTCTAAATAATTGTATAATGTTATTTTAGATACCTCTCTATCATCCTTATTAGCAAAATAATTTGATAGACTTTCAGCTGAAAAGTTTTGTGAAGGTGTTGTAACAATATATTCGACTATTCTATTAAACAAATCAATATCTTTTATTCCAAATCTTGTAATAATATCCTTTACTACAATAGAATCATATATATCAGATAAATATGTTCTTGTTTGCATTTCATCTGTAAGCATAAACCTTTGTGGCATACCGCCCCAAGTTATATAGTCATCAAAGGCATCTTCAATCTCAGTTCTTTCTTTTAAATTCTTCAATACACATACTTCTCCAAATGTAAGAGGATATAATTTAAAGCTAACATATCGTCCTGCTAAATGTGTAGCCAATTCTCCAGACAATAAATCACTATTAGAACCTGTAATAAAAACAGATACATTTTTAGATGATTTAAAAGAATTTATTGCTTTTTCCCAATCTTTTACATTTTGGATTTCATCGAAAAACAAATAATATTTTTCTTTATTAACTATTTTCTTTTTTATATAATTGTGTAAATCTATATCATTTTTTATAAAACTATAATCTTCATTTTCAAAATTTATATATATAATTTGACTCTCTGGAATTCCTTTTTCTTCTAATTCTTCTATTATTTGTAATAATAAAACTGATTTTCCACATCTCCTAATTCCCATAATAACCTTAATTAAATCTTGGTCATAAAATGGTCGTATTTTAGATAAATACCTTTCACGAATAATCATCTAAATCCCTCTTTTCTTTTTATGTAGTATAACACAATTAGAAGATTTTGTCAATAATTTTGTTTAGTGTACTAAACAAAATTGTCGTTTTTTGTTTTTTTGTTTACTGCAAATATAGATATAATCTGTAACATTTCTCAGATCTGTCCCTTTTGGTGTCAAAATAAAACAATTTGGCACGTCCCTAACGAATCAAACAAATTGTGCAAAGCACAAATAACTTCATCATTACTTCCATGAAGAAATAATAATTAACACATTTGATTCCAACTTTATTTACTTCATCAAAACCATTAACTAATTTTTCAATTTCTTCTTTTGAAGAAATTTTCTTTTCTTCCAGGTATTCTTTTGCTAAAAATCTTGCCTTTATCATTGCATCATTTTCTAAATATGTTCTAACAGTTATATATACACAACTTAGAACTAAAAATATTGCTACAAAAAGCATTTCATATGGCAATACCTTGAATATTGCCAATAACGCAACTACTATAAAATATAGTAAATATATATTTGAAAATATAAAGTTAAATAATAGTAATTTTCTATCTTGAATTGAGTGTAAACATTCATGTGCAATTGTTTGAATTCTTGTAAAAGTTTTCTTTATATTTGCAATTATTATTTTATTTGATATTGCTATATATAAACTTGCTTCTCCATCTTCGCTTTGTTCTATCTCAACTTTTTCATTATTTAATTTTTTTAAATAATCTTTACAAATATCTATATTATCAGGATATTTTTTGGCTAATTCATCTAATTCTTTATTTTCTGCTAACTCTTTAAAAGTTTTTTGACTATATCCAAATAATATTTTTAGAACTAATAATAAAATTAGTGAAATAATCCCTAACACAATAAAGCCCATTTTTAGCTCCTTTCTTCTTATTGCATAACATCCTTAATCGCTTCACCAATAATCTTATTAACATCTGCAATCACAATATTAAATTTAGTTTCAGCCTCAAAAAACTTTTTAGCCTCATCAATTTCTATCAACTCAGCATACTTATTCTGCATTTCCTTATACTTTTCTTCATCTTGCTTTCCTGTTTGCATCATATGAATCTGTACATCATATCTCATTTTTTCAAACTCAGCCATTTTTTCTTTTAAGTCTTTATTTAAATTTAAAGCTTGTTTTGCCATTTTATAATTCATATATTCTTCTGATTGCTTAATTTCTTGAGCTAATCTATTTGCTGTATCATAAATATTCATATCTAATTACTTCCTTCCATTCCTACAATTTCAACATCTGCATCAGTTGGACAAATATGTACAAATGTATTTCCATCATTAACATCAATTTCATTTCCATTCAAATCTTGATAAACTGTTTTTTCATCTCTTGCATTTTTAATGCATTTAATTTTTATTGCTTTACCATTTGTAATATAATATCCATCAAATGTTCCTATATTTTTAAGCCCTTGTCTTCCTTTATTTTCAGTATCTGATAAAGTATAATTATCACAAAATGTTATTATTATATTTTTTACTGTAATTGGTTCATCTGTATCCCAATCAACTTGTGCTTCTTTTCTTGCAAATCTTTCATACACTTTATTTTCTTCATCATATTCATATTTTACTGTTTGAAGTTGAGAATGTGGAATTGTTACACTTACTGCTCCTTGCCCATCTTCTAAATTCACTTCATCTGTAACATAATTTAAAACACTTTTTTCACTTGAGGTCATTCTGTAATTTTTATTTTTAGCTGATTGTATTAGATTTTCCATACTTGTTACTGCATTGTGTGGAGCTGCTTTATCCTTTACTCTCCAAAATGTAGTACCATCTTCTGAGATTCCATCAATTTCAGCTATACTATATTTTTTTATATCACTTGCTGCTTGTGGACTTTCTCCAAAATGAGTATATATTGCATCATTTTCCATTGCATAATCAACGAAATAATGTCTTGCACTTCTTACTGGTCCTATTTTTTCTACATCATCTGCACCTTTAAATAGTGCCATTAGCCTTGTTTCTCCACCTTCTACAATTATTTCATATACCATATATGCCCTTTGCAAACCTGCTTGTGGCCAAGCATCATCATGATTATCTATCATAACTGCAATAGGTCTATCATTTCCATTAAATATTTGTACTTCTTTTTCTTCTATTGTTGCTGTTAATACATTATTTTCTTCTGACACTACCTCTTGATTATCTTTATCTTGTATGATTTTATATGCTAAAACTGCTCCGGCAACTATAATCAAAATAATTAATATTGCGATTAGAACTTTTACGCCACCTTTTTGATTCATTCTTCAACTTCCTCTCCTTAGTATCTTACATTAAATCAAAGTAATTTTTCTATTTAGATAAAAATTTTTTCATATTTTATTATCTTTGATTCAATTTATTATCTAGAAATGCTTAATTTCCCTAATATATTTTCTTCTTTTTTCCTCATAATTTTTTTATCATCCTCTTCAATATGATCATATCCCATTAAATGATAAAATCCATGTACTATCATGTAACTTAATTCTCTTTCAAAACTATGTCCATATTCAATTGCCTGTTCATTAACTTTTTCAACAGATACAACAATATCTCCTAAAACATCTTCATTTTCAAAATCATTTTCTTGTATCTTTTTATCTAACTCATCCTTTTCAAACATAGGAAAAGAAAGTACATCAGTTGCTCTATCAATATTTCTATATTGCTTATTTATTTCTTGAATTGTCTTTGGTGTTGTCAAAGTTACTGTTACACACAATTTAGAATCTTCTAATTTTTCTTCTTTAAAGCACTGTGATAATACTTTCTCTATTACATTTTTATATTCTTCTTTTTCATCAATTCCATCATAAACTATTTCATACATGTCCTACTTCATTCCTTATATTTTAATTATGCTGCAACTTTCTTCATTTTTGTATATCTTCCTTGTGATATACAAGAATTTTGAATTTGTCTCATAACCCCATAATCTACTAATTTTCTTTTATAATACTTCATCAATTTTGAAAAATCTGTTTTTCCAGTATTTAATTTTTTCATATCATTTCTTATAAACAATATCTCTTTTTGTTTTACATATTCAATAAAATCTGTCTCTTTTAATTTTTTAATTTCTTGATATTGTTTCCAGAAATTTTTGTACTCATCTTTTTCCTTTTGAGATTCCCAATATACTTTTGTTGATAATAGTTTTACATTATAATCTTCTATTAGATTTATTAACATTGAATAAGCTTTTTCTCTTTTTACTGCCATTTTTGTATCTTGCACTAAACTTCTTGCATCTTTTAATAATTTTTCATAACATTGTTCTGCAACAATCAATGGCAAACTATGTGTAAATAATTTTCTACTAATTCCTAATAATATCATATTTTTTTCAATATTATCTTTTGTATCTAATTTTCCAACAGTATAACTTTCATATTTTTCATAATCTGAAACTACACTCTTTAAACTTTCATCTTGATTTAGTTCAAGCTTTAAAGGTAATATATTTTGGATGTAATCCTCTAATGTATAAAAGATTTTTGTATAAATCCACTCTTTTGTTGAGTCATAATTACTTATATTATCTGCTACTTTTATTGAGTAATTTTTCAAAATAGATTTATATAATGAATCCATTTTAGAAATATAAAATTTCTCATATTTTTCTTTTATTTTTTCTTTTCCATTAACTTTTATTCCTTCATAGTCCAACTCTAATAGATATTTTTGTTTTCTATATTTATACTCTATGTATTCACTTTCTTTCAAACTTGTAACTTCATAATATTTTGATAATGCATTTTGTTCAAACTCTGATGCAGTATTGTTTTTTACCTTTTTGTAAATTGAATCCATAACATATTTATCTAAAGCCTCTAAATATGCTTCATAACATGAATCGTATTTCTTTTCCTGTTCCTCTTTATCATAATTTTCTTCTTGCATATAATTTTCATATGCTTTTATCAAGCTATTTCTTTTTATTGATATAAGCATACCATTAATTCCTATTTTTGTAGGTATTAATAATTTTGTTAATGTATTTGTTATTTTATTTATAAAAGTTTTATCTGCTCCCGTTATTCTAAGGCTTCTTTCTTCCATTGCTATCATCCCTTCAAAATACAATTTTTTCATTTGTACCTATGGTTTCTAACACTTCATATGTCACATAAATATCTATACTGTCTTCTTTTTCATAGGTATTTATATTTTTATTTACAATTGCTTCTTTATTCTCTATTTCTTGGTTCAATTCTCGCTCTAATTCTTGTATCCCTATATTTTTAGCTTCTTCAATACTATACGTTTTTTGTTTTTCTTCTATTTCTTTATATGTTGTTTTAACTATTGAAACTGGTAAATAAAAATCTGAAAATAACTTCATTTTACTTTCCGTTTCTATTGTATCATAAATTTCGAATTTTGAAAGCCCTTTTGAAAAATTTATTTTAAAATTATTAAATTTTATTGCATATTTTGTTTCTGTATTTCCTGTTTCACTCCTTTCCGTAGCGTTATAGCTTACATTTTTATATTTTGTATACCAAACTTTTGCCTCAATTTCACCTTTCGCATGTACATATCTAATTCCAGTATACTTTCCTTCCATCCATCCATTTATTAATGTATCTCCAACATTAACTGTATCTCCAACTTTCACATTTGCTGTTCCTGTTTGCGCATTTATTTTTGTTATTACACCTGCCTTATCAGAAATAATACTACAATATTCATCATCATCAATAATTTCTGGTTTCTCATCTGCTTTTACTAATTTTACAATTGCATTTGTACCTTTTATTTCTATCCCCATCCATGCAACATCATCTCTTTTCAATCTTATTTCATTAATAATACTTTTTGTATCAACTTTGCTTTTTAGCTTACCAATATCTAATCCAGCATTTTTAATATCTTCTTCAATATTTGCAATTTCTAGATTATCTTCTACTTGAATTTCCACATTCCATACAAAATTTGAGGATAAAATTATGAAAAATGCTAATATTATCAATAAAAACAAGAATATTTTTCTTTTTTTATATCTTTGAAATAAAAATGGCAATCCTTTTTTATTTTTTATTTTTAATTTACATTTTGTTTTTTTAGCAATTTTTATTAATTCTCTAAAATCTTGTATTCTTGCTCTAAAAATCAATTTTATATCTTCTTGCCTTTTTAAATGCCATATTGCTATTCCTTGATTTCTGCAAATATTTATATATCTTTCTATATAATATCCTTCTATTTCAATAACCAGATAACCTATTAAATAACTAAGCAATATTTTTATAAACATCTCATTCTCCTTCGTCTATAATCCTTTCAAAATCAAAACTTTCAATTTTCCCTGTAACTTTAATATCATCATCTGTCATATTTTCTAAATTTAATTCATATCCATTTATATTTATAATTCCAATGTAGGTATTAATTCTTACATAAAACTCTTCATATTCTAAAATGCCTTTAAAATTTTCAATTAGCATTTCATCAAAACCTGTTATTATAATTTTTGGCACATTTGAACATACTTCTTTTGGTAATTCTAATAATCTATCTAATTTTCCAAACTGTTGCTTTTTCTTATTTTTCATGTTTTTTGCCTCCTCTCTTTGGTCGGTTTGGTCACTTTGGGGACAGGTTCGGAGTGACCATTTTTGGTTACTTTAGGGACGCCACTTCGTGTCTCACTTGGACCAGGTACATTTGAGACATTAAACAAATTCGTCTAAAGACTTAAATGTGTACCCCATGTTTTTAGTTTCTTTTATTACACTATCTAAAATATTTGTGTTTGTTTTTGAATTTCCATGTAATAATATTATTTCTCCATTGTGTAAGTTATCTAATATTTTTTGTTTTGATTTTTCTTCCTCTGGCTGTTTATCTTCATTCCAATCTTCATATGCAAATGACCACATTACTGTTTTATATCCCAAGGAATTAGTTATTTTTAATGTTCGTTCACTAAATTCTCCCTTTGGTGGTCTTATATACTTCATTTCATATCCAAATTTTTCATTCATTACTTGATGTAAATCTAAAACTTCTTTTCTTATTTCTTCTTCACTTAAACTTGGCATACTTTTATGATTAACTGTATGATTTCCTA
>CALXJZ010000034.1 GCA_944388745.1 uncultured Clostridia bacterium | reverse complement strand
ATGAGGTTTTATATTTTTTCAATTTTATTTATTCGGTCCATAGCGAGGTACGAGCTATTTAGTACGATTGTGATGACTAAGGCAATTAATGTAATTCCTCGTGTTTGTTTTAATGTTTTTTGTACTTCGTTTTTCTTTACTTTTTTTGCTTTTTCTTCCATGTTCCTCATTTGTTTCCTCCTTCTACAATATTCAATAAAATTATATGTATTAAAATTTCGTATTTTTTAACAATATAATTTTACCCTGTTTTTTGTTTTTTTATACTTTTGTTATTCCATATCATTTTATATGTTTATGCCTAGTATGTCAATACCTAGTTGTCATAAAAATATTAAAATGTTAATATTTTATAGAGGTGACATTATGGAAGATTGGGGTCATGTTGATTTAAAATTAGATGAGTTTATGAAAAAAAATAATATAAGTCGTTCTAGTTTATCTAGAAATGCTCAAATTCATTATAATCAATTATTAAAATATTGTAGAAATGATATGCAAAAAGTTGATTTAAATATTTTGGCTAGAATTTGTAAAACTATTAATTGTGAAATTGGCGAAATAATACAATATACTCCTCCAGATGACAATTAATAGTTTTGTTGTTTCTTTAACTTATTTATTTTTAATTACTTGTGAGTTTGTGTAATTTTTATTTTAAATTCTAACATTTTTAATGACTCTATATAATTTTGATTTTTCTAGTTTTTTAATGCAGTTATTGGTATAACATATATTCCATCTGGTCTTTTCACTATTGCATCATATAGTCCACATATGATACACATAAACTTAGGTTTAACATCAACTGAATCATAAAATTTTTTCAAATTTTTTGCCGCTTCTTCTTCTTGATTTGAACCTAGTTTTATTTCTATTGCTCCATATTCTCCATCTGCTATTTCTACTATTGCATCAACTTCTAAACCTGTACTATTTTCTCTATAATGATATAATTTTGCATCTAAACTTTCTGCATATATTCGTAAATCCCTTTCGCATAAAGCTTCAAAGTAGAATCCAAATGTTTCTAAATCATTCATTAATTTTTCTGGTGTTATATTTAAAACTGCACATCCTAATGAGGGGTCAGTAAAATGTCTCTTTGCAATTTTTCCCACATTTGCTCTTGAACGTATGTTATACATGAATGAATTTTGATTTTCTATTAAATGTAACTTATTTAATACATCTAAATAATCTGTAACTGTATTCCTACTAACATTCAACTCTTCTTCAGTAGCATTATCTCCTATGTCTTTTACTAAAACACTATTTGTTGAAATTGTACTTTCATTTCTAGCAAGTGACCTTAATAGCATTTCCATCTTGTTTCTATCTCTTTTTACTCCGTCTATTTCATTAATATCTTTATCTAATATTGCTTCTATATAACTTCTTGTTATTCTTCTTGCTGCTGTTACCCCTAAGTTAATAGATTCTGGCCAACCTCCTCTTACAATTAAATCTGCAAGTGTTTGTAATTCTACTTTTTTTACTAATTTATTCTTTACATTTCCTTTAAATAAATCTGCTAAAGATACTTCTCCTGTTGAATCTCCAGATTCATATAAAGACATTGTATACATTTTCATTTTGCAAATTCTTCCCGCTCCTGAATGATGGATTTGTGTTGTTACTGGTGTTGCTGAACCTGTTAATATATATTTTCCTTTTTCTTTGTCTTGGTCACATTGAAACCTAATAGCATCCCATATTGCTGGCACTTCTTGCCATTCATCTATTAATTGTGGTTGTTCTTTATTTAATACTAAATTCACATCCATTTCTGCTAGGTGCTTTTCTCTAAAATTATCTGCTGTATTATTAAGATATGCAACACTATTTGAATGATTTAGTGCAGTCCAAGTTTTTCCACACCATTTTGGTCCTTCAATACTAATTGCACCGAAAATTTTAAGGTTTTCATCAATTGTTTTATCTATTAATCTTTCTTTATATCCTTTTTTTGTTAGTTTCATATTACCACCCCTAACTATATATATTTTAGCACATTCCCTTTTATTTTTCAATATTATTGTGCAAATTTTAGCATTTTTATTGTGCAACTTTTTGATATTTTGTTGTGCAAATTTTAGCGTTTTTGTTGTGCGTTTTTTAACAATATTTTATATATTTGCAATAATCCCAAATAGCCAAAAACTGGATAGAGCAAATTTACCAGATTAGAAAATCCAATTTTCGAAACCACAACAGAAGTTATACACATAATTAACGCAATATGTGAATAACTTTTTTCATTTTTGCTTGTATTTTGCAAAAAGCTCATTCCCAAAGAAATTGTGGTTGTAAATATTGAACCTAAAATTACAAAACCATACAAATATTTTAATATATAAAACATGTTCGAAACCACATATACTGCTGGCATTTCTAACTTTTCAATATCTACATCTACTTTAGTTAATAGTAGAAAAATTAATGTTGACATTATTGCAATTATCACACTACTTAATATGCTAATTTTAGTTATTTGTTTTTTATTTTTTATATATTTATTTAATGTGATGAGTACTGGTATAAGTAAAATACTATTATAGCTTGCATATAGAATTCCTTGTAATATAAATCCTATATTATTATTTGGTATCATGTAATTTTTTATTTGCAATAAAGGTAAATTTTTTAAATTTAATATTCCTATTATTCCTACTAAAATAATTAAAATAGGTACTATAATACCATTTGCTTTTACGACTCCTTTTACACTTGTGTTTAAAATGATATATGTTATTGTTGCAAGTATAAAACTTCCAACTAATTGATTTATTCCGAATTCTTGTGCAAAATATGTTCCAAATCCTGCTATCATTATGAAAAATGTTACTAATGTAAATGTATTTACTACTAAATTTATTAGTTTAATAGCTATTGATTTTGAATTACTATTAGTTTTTGAGTTTTTAACTCTATTTTTCTCTCCTTTTTTATTTATTATTACATCTAGAAATCCTTTATAATTTTGTACATTATATTGTTTTATGATTTTTAAAGTTTTATATATTACATATCCCATTAATATACTTGATATTAAGATTCCTATAAGTCCATTTATACCATAAGAAAAAAAGAACAGGTATATTTCTTGCCCTGACGCAAAACCTGCTCCTATAAACGTTCCTATGATTACAAAAACTACTTTTATTATGTCTTTCATTTGGTTGGCTTCTCCTTTTGTTTTTGTAATATTTTATGCTATTTGTTAGTATTTTATTCTTTAATTAGGTCTGTCCCTTTTGTTTCAAAATGAAACGATTTGGCACGTCCCCAATTACTTCTTTCTTCTTCTAACTTGCCATACTACTATTCCTGCTATAATTATTAAAGCTGGGACTGTAAATATAATTGCTCTAATTATTGTATCTTGTTGTTCTGTTGCAGTATAAGTAACTGTTCCTGTATCTTTTCTTGCAGTGATATCTTCTTCTCTATCTGTTAAATATGCAATTGAATTTAGTACTAAGTCTTTGTTGTATGCTAATTGAATTGCACCGTATTGAGAGTTTTGGCTTAATTGATAATCAGATATGAAATAGTTTTCTCCGTAAATTACTAAACTTGATGTAATTTCTTCTGTTCCTGCTTCTTCATCTGCTTCTTGAATTGTTTTTACCATTTCAGCTCCAACTACAAATGTTCCTGTTTCTTCTCCATCTGCTACTCCATTTTGTTGATTATTGAAATCTGTTCTAAAATATGAACCTTCGCTTGCAAGTAATAAATCGTTTTCTTCTACATTTAATTCATCTAATTTGTCTGTATCTACATTTATTTTTGTAGCATTTACAAATATAACTCCTGTTGTGTTATATATGTCTTTTGTTATATCTGAATATTGTATTTCTGGCATAATTAGGTCTGGTTGTTCTGATACCATTTTGCTGGTGTCTGTTTCTCTTATAATTCCTACTTCAAATGGTTTTATTCCATATGTCTCTAAAACTTTATTAACATTTGGAAAATCTACTTCAGTGGCTATTGCTGCATTTAGCCATAGTATGTTTCCACCTCTATTTATATAGTCTAGGATAGAATTTGTTGCAACATCATCAAAGTCTTTGCTAGGTGATGTAATTACTAATGTGTCACAATCGTCTGGCACTTTTCCTACTGATAGTATGTCTAAGGTTTCTGTTTCATTTACTTCATTTCCTAAGTAGATACTTAACATATACATATTTTGATTTAATGAAAAGTCGCTATATCCTTCTAAGAAATATACCTTTGGCACTTCATCTGCTGTTACTGATAATATACTACTTGTTAGTTTTTCTTCAGCTATGCTTATTGTTTCATATGTTGATGTATCATATGTTACTAAATCGCTTGCTGTTAATACTTTTGACCTTTCTCCACATTCTACAATTATTCCTTCTGCTCCACTTTCAATTCCATATTTTTGTGATAAATCTGGTCTAGTACTTACATCTTCTATTGCTTCTACATTAATTCTTTCATTTGCTTTTCCATATTGTTTTGCTAAGTCTACTGTTGAATCTTCATCTGTATATCCTATAAAATAGATATTTACATCTTTTTCAATGTCTTTTACTCTTTCTTTACTTTCATCTGTTAATGTGTAAAGTTGTTCTTGTGTAAAGTCAAGTGGTGTTAGGTCTAAGACTTGCATTCCAAGATTTATTGCTATAAATATGGCTATAATTAATAAAACTAGTATTGTTGTTTTTGTTCCATTTATTAGCCATTTCTTTTTTATTGTTTGAATAAATTTATTTGGAGCTTTTTCTTTTTTGTCTTGTTTCTTTTGCTCTTTTTTTGCTTTTTTATCTTCTTTTGCCTTTATTTTTTCTGCTTTTTTGCTTTCTTTAATGTTATCATCTTTTTTAGCTTCTTGTTCTTTTTGCATTTTCTCTTTATTCTCTTTCAAACTTTTTCCCTCCCTACATTTTTCTATCTTACACTTTTTCTTCTTTGCATAAATATTACTGTTAATAATAAGCATGCAATTGTAAATGTAATAAATGTTACTGTATCTGCAATATCAATTTGTCCTGCTGGGAATTTTGAGAACATATTGATAAGCGAGAAGTTTGTAAATATGTCACTAAATGATGGTAAAAACCATGTCAATATGAAGAATCCTATTGTTATTACTCCTGCTATTATTTGATTTTCTGTTATGCTTGATGCTAGTATTCCAAATGATATATAGCTCATTGCTAATAGTAAAAATCCAAGTAATGTTACTAATGCTGTTGTTAAGTGTGGTGTTCCAAAGAAGCTTAAAATAGCAAAATATATAAATGTACAAAGTTCTGTTATTACTACTATTAATGTTGCTGCTATGAATTTTGCTATAACTACTTTTGTTATACTAAGTGGTGATGTTAATAGTAATTGCTCTGTTCCTGTTTTTCTTTCTTCTGCGAATGTTCTCATTGTTAATATTGGTACTATAAATGTTAGTATTGTTGCTCCTGAATAAAATATATATTCAAAATTTGTGCTTTGATATGTAAATACATCTGTATAGAAAAATATACTAAACATTAATAGAAATAATCCTATAAATACATATCCAACTGGAGAATAGAAATATGATTTAATCTCTTTTTTGATTACTGCCCACATTATTTATTGTCCCCTCCTTCTATTAGTTTCATGAATGCATCTTCAAGAGTTGTATCTGCTTTTTTCATCTCAAAAATTGTTATATTCTCTTTTGCAAATTCTGAGAAGATAGTTTTTCTTAAGTCAACATCGTGTTTTGCTTCTATCATGTATTCTTTTGTTCCGTCTTCATTTTCTTCTACTAATTCTACTTTTTCAATATCTTTTATTTTGTCTTTAATATCTTTCATTTTATTTTCAGTGTCTTCTACTGTTACATATATACAATTATTGCTTGTTACTTTATCTTCTAAATGTTCCGGTGTATCTATTGCTACAATTTTTCCTTTATTTATGATTATTACTTTATTACAGATTTGGCTTACTTCTGATAAGATATGTGAACTTAGAATAACTGTATGCGTTTTTCCTAATTCTTTTATTAGATTTCTAATCTCTGTTATTTGTTTTGGGTCAAGTCCTACTGTTGGCTCATCTAATATTAATATTTTAGGTTCTCCAACTAATGCTCCTGCCATACTTACTCTTTGTTTATATCCTCTTGATAAGTTTTTGATTAATTTTTTTTGAACATCTTTAAGCCCTGTTTTCTCAATTATTTTTTCTACTTTCTCTTTTCTTTCTTTTTTATCTACTTTTTTGATTTCTGCCATATATCTAACAAATTCTCTTACTGTTAGGTCTGTATATAGTGGCACTCCCTCTGGCATGTAGCCAATTTCTCTTTTTGCTTTTTTAGGTTTTTTTAGCATGTCATAATTGTCAATTAAGATTGTTCCTGATGTTTGTTCTATAAAACCTGTTAGCATGTTCATTGTTGTACTTTTTCCAGCTCCATTTGGTCCTAATAGCCCAACTATTTCGCCGTCATTTATGGTAAAGCTAATATTGTCTACGGCTGTAACTTTGCCATACTTTTTTGTAACATTTTTTACCTCTATCACAAAAAATTCCTCCTTTTAAATTTTGTTTTTTCTTGTTTCTGGCTTTTTGCTTTTCTCGTAATCCGTATTTCCCTAACATATTATCATTTTCTTTTTTTAAAGTAAAGCAATTCACAAAAAATTTACAATAGAATAGGGATTAGGGGACGGTCCTAAAATCCCTCCTTTCAGGGATTTAGGGACGGACTTTGAAGTTATTAATTAAAATTTTTACGTAGAACAACTTAATTTTTCTTGTAATAAAAAACATTCCTCTTTATTATATTTAATAATAAAGAAATTAAAATAATTTGTTTGGAGTTTGTTATGGATTTTCTATACCCTTTCTTTGTTGCTTTTTCAATGATATTTTTTGCTGAACTTGGAGATAAAACGCAGTTATTGGTTTTGTCTTTTTCTGCCAAAAATAAAGCTTATAAAATTTTGCTAGGTGTTGCTTTAGGTACTTTTTTTAGTCATGGAATTGCAATATTATTTGGTAGTAGTCTCGCTTCTTTTTCTAGTTCTTCTTTTCAATTTTATTTAAAATTTTTTACATATTGTTCTTTTATTATATTTGGTATTATTGGCTTTTTTCCAGAAAAGGAAGCTTCAAATTTTTCAAGTAAATCTAAACTTTCATTTTTTAATAAACTTTCTCATTTTTCTTTTGGTGCTATTATAATTGTTGCTATTTCTATTGTTATTGGCGAATTAGGTGATAAGACTTTTTTGGTCTCATTAGGTTTAGGGCTAGAATATTCTTCTTATAAGTTTTCTTTGATTTGTGGTTCTATTTTTGGTATGTGTATGAGTAATTTGCTTGCCATTTTTTGTGGAAAGTTCTTGTCTAAGCATTTGAAGCCTTCTTTTGTGTCTATTTTGTCTAATATAATTTTTCTTGTTTTTGGTTTGTTTGGCATGTTCAGCTTATTTTTTTGATTTTTTTCTTGACATGGCAATATTTTTGTGCTATTATATTTATTGTCATTTGGTTATGGGTCAGTAGCTCAGCTGGATAGAGCACATGCCTTCTAAGCATGGGGTCGGGGGTTCGAGCCCCTCCTGGCTCACCAAAACATTATTATACAAACACTCTGTATGCGTGTTTAAATAAGTGTTTTTAACATTATCAATTGTCGGGATTGATAATGTTATTTTTTGTTTAGATACATTAAATATTATAATTATTTCATCTTCTGTTAAATGTATTTCGTTTACAAATATATTTATTAATTTTTTCTTATATGCTATATCATTTATATTTCCGTCTTTTAACTGACTAAGGAAAAATCTTATTTGTTGTTCATCTATATTTATTAATTTGTTCTTTTCCCTTGCCAACATCAATTTTGTTTCTTCTAATTCTTTTCTTTTTGCAATTATTCTTTCATTTATTAAATCTACATTTGCTCCTTTTTCCATTGCTAATAATAAATTATTAATTGCTTTCTCATTTTCTTTTATTTTAGCTTCATATTCTTTAATAATTAAATTTTTATTGTTTTCTTTTTGGCAAGTTTTATATACTTGTTTTGCTATTATTGCTATATTTTCATCATTAAGTATTTCTTTGCACTTTTTTATTATTACCTCTTCTATATAATCCTTGTTTATGTTTTTTCTGTTACATTTCTTCTTGCCTTCTTTATGCGATTTACAAGTATAATACCTGTATATTGTACCATTTTTCGATTTTCCACTTATTCCTTTCATTTTCTCGCCACAGCAGTCGCATATTAGCTTTGTTGTTAAAAGGTATTCCTCTTTTGCTTTCGATTTTGCTGGTACTCTCTTATTCTTGTCAATTACTTTTTGCACTTTATCAAATAACTCTTTATCTATAATTGCAGGTATTGTATTAGGAAACTCCTCTTTATTGTATGTATTTGTTCCTATATATCTTTTATTTTTCAGCATTGTTTGTAGTGAATTTCTAGTAAATGGCTTACCATTTATATTTTTATACCCGTCGTGATTTAATATATCAATTATATGTTCTATCTTAGTTTCATCTGCTCTTAATTCAAAAACTTTTTTTACTGCTTTTGATGTAATAGGGTCTATTTCTAATCTTTTCTTTTGATATGTGCCACAGTTTACTGTTACTACTTTATATCCTAATGGTGCAAAACCACCATTAAAATATCCGTTCATTGCATTTAACCTCATATTTCTATCAACTTTCTGTGATAGTTCCTTTGAGTAATACTCTGCCATTCCTTCTAATACACTCTCAGTTAATATTCCTGATGCATCATCATTTATGTTTTCCTTTGCAGAATATACTTTAACTCCGTTTTTTTCTAATTCACTCTTATAAGTTGCACTGTCGTAACGACTTCTAGAAAATCTGTCTAATTGATAACAAACTATTCCATGGAACTGCCTTTTTTTGCTATCATTAATCATTCTCTTAAAATCTGGTCTATTATCTGTTCTAGCACTCTTAGCTCTGTCAATATACTCTCCTATTACTTTGAAATTGTTATATTTGCAATATTCATAGCATACTCTTAACTGTGCTTCAATGCTTGTCTCATTTTGTTTTGAACTACTAAATCTCGCATAAATTACAACATTTTTACTTTCTGCTTTCACTTTTATTTATCCTCCTTTTGTTTACTTTTTAATTCATTCAATAGTTTTATTCTCTCTTTAACTCCCAGTTTTTGTTTTGATTTGTTAATTGCTAATCTTATTAAATCTTTTATATATTCTTCTTCTTTCCACTTTTCAAACTCTTTTTGATGTTCTAAAATATAATTGCTGATAAATTCCTTTGTAATATTATATGAAAACTGGGTAATTTGTTCTTTGTCTAGGGTACAGTAATCTAATTCTAATTCATAATTTAACTTATAATTCATATATAAAACCTCCTTTTTAGAATTATACGACCTTAATGTTAAATTGTCTCCCAAAATTTTTCTATTGCTACAACTATTCTGCTTAATTTTTCTTAAAAAATGTTTATCTTCTGTATCTTTTATTATTTTATTTGAAATATTTATCTTCGGCTATATTTCTTGCAATACTGTATAAACTCTCTAATTCGATATATTCACTTTCTACTGGTATTGGAATTGGATTTATATTTATCGCTGTTAGCATTTCTATATATTTTTTTATCGTTGGTTTACTATATATTCCTCTAATTATAGTTTCCTCTATTCCATATCTTTCTATATATAATACAAATTTTTTCAACTTTTTTTGATATGTACTTTTATATATAGACATTTCTATTTTTTTGGTTATTTCCTTTCTTGTATAGTATTTACCTTCATGTAGATATTCTTTCAGCATATCGAAATAAATTTCTAACATTTTTTCTTTTGACCAATATACATCTAATATATTAGGAATTTCTTTTCTTTTTCTTTCTGCTTTTAATTTTGGAGAATTTACTTGTATTTCTAATCTTAATACGTTTTTGTATTTTATATCTTTTGACTCTTCTCCTTTATCATAGAAATTTATGCGATATTGTCCATATTTATTTTTCAAATACATAGATGTTTTATATTTTTGCTCTTGTTTCATATATTTAAATCTTGTTTTACATTTTTGTAATAAAGTCATATAAATATTTTTTATATTTATATTTTCAAATCTTATGTTTACATCATAATCTATTCGACTTAAATAAATTTTTATTTTATTACTGGAATCTAAAATTTCTTTTATTATTTGATAAACTTTTTCTTTGTATATATTTTTATCTGTTAATGTGATTTCTTCTTTGTTTAAAATTTTTTTAACATTTGTCATAATTAACAAATATTTCTTTATTGGAAAAAATTTAAATTCTATATTTTTATGACTAAACCAAAACATTTTACTTCTTCTTTCTGTTTTACTTTTTATATCTATTCCTAAGTTTCTTAAATGTCTAAAATCTATCCATTCTATATCATAAATAATTAAATCAATTGAATCTATCATATTTTCCTCCTTTTAAATCGAAAAAGGGGATAATCTTTTAGGATTAATATATCCCTTCTTACTGTTTATAAATAATTTGTCTTTCTTCTCTTTTTTTACCCCTTTTCCGGTATATTTTATTCATCTTCATTTTCTGTTTTATGATTTATTGCTATATTTATTACTTTTACTTTATTTTTATCCAGAGGATCTGTTTTATAAACAGTTTTACTTTTTTTATCTCCTGTTTTTTCTAATAACCCTCTTTTATCTAATTCTTTTAATAGTACTGGTGCAGTTAAAGGAAATTTCGTACCTTTTTTACGATAGTAATCGCATACTTCATCATAAATTGGATGGTCTGTTTTACTTCTCCAATAAAGGTATAATCTGTTACCATCTGCATATCCAACTTTTCTACCATTAAAATGTAACAATTTTCCGTTACCATAGTCTACAAAAGTTATTTTTCTTATTTCGTATAATCTTAGCATTGCTGAATAAAACATTTCTATTGGGTCTTTTATGTCTATATAGTCTGTTTGTTCTTCTAAAATATCATCTAATTCTATTTGGGCTTTATTTTCCCACTCTTCCTGTTCCTTTTTTGTTATTACATTATTTTCTTTTAAAAAACTTAAGAAGAGATAAAATCCTAAAAATAATAATATCCTTATTTCTCTTGTTCTTCCTAAAATTTTTTTACTGTTATTTATTTGCATTTTTTGTATTTTTAGTATTTTCTTTATATCTTCTTTTAATCTAATTTCATTATCTATTATCCATTGAATATAATTTTTCATACAAAATGCTAATTTCTGTTTATTTACTTTTTGGTTTATCTCTGTAAGTCTTTCTACATTTACAGTTTTATCATCAAATTCTAATATTACTGTCCTTGATAATCTACTAGGACTTATATTTGGTATGTATTCTGCTGTAAGCATTGCTGTTCCTCTTGGATAATAAGTACTTCTTATTTCCCCATTTGTTTTAGCCCTTCCTAAACCTTGTCTATCTCCAAAAAATCCTAGTATATCTTCTACTAATTTTTCTTTTCCTTTGGTATGTCCTGGATTTAGGTCGTCCGGAGTCAACATTGAATCTTTTAAAATAAAAGCTTGTCTGCTGATTTTAGCTAAAGAGTCATTTAAGGATACATTAAAATTATTCCTTGTAAAGTATCCAAAATGACTATTAGCAATTGCTGCCATTGAACTCTTTCCTGTGTTGGTTCTTCCTACAAGCAGTAATACAAAATCACATAATATTCCTTCCTCACTTAATAAACTGACTATTGGTGTTAAATATGTATATCCTATTAAAGGAATGGTTATTTTTTCATTAGCTATGTTTAATATATCATAACTAGTATTACCGGCATCTTTTAAGTTAAATTTTTCTGTAGTAAAGCAATACTGACTTAACCCACCTTCCGTTAATTCTGCTTTTATCCCTTCTACATCTTTTCCTATTGCTCCTCCACTATATAAATAGACTAATTTACCATTAATTCTTTCAAACCCAGTATTTTTAAATACTATTTCTTCTTCCATTGTATACCTTGCTAAAAGTTGTGCTACTTCTTTTAAGTATTTCTCGCAATTTGGTCGAATAATAGTATATTTATCCCAATTACTCTTTCTACCAGAAATAAATTTAAAGTTTTCTATTTCATTTTTTGATACTTCTATTTCATCTAGTTCTACTACATCATCTAATAAAATACCTCTTAATTTGTATTTTATTTCCTCATCTGCACCATTTGTGTAAATAACTTTTTTGGTTATAATTGGAATAAAATTTGATAATTCTTTTGTTTGTTTAAAGAATAGGCTTTCATTTATAATGTTGTATTTATATTTATTTAAAAGTTCTGCATATTTATCATGCTCTGCTCTATCCTGTGATGTTTGATTATCTTCTGCATTATCTATAATTTCATCTGGCTCTAAAACTTTTTTATTTTCTTTTTCCTCATAATTATTATTTATTGTAATTATTTTTGTTTCTTCCATCTTTTTTCCTTCCTTACTTTTTTCTTCAACCCTTTTTTTTAATTGGATTATTTTCTGTTCTTCTTTTTTTATGTCCTCAATATATTTCATTGCTAACTTATCCAGTTCCCTATCAAAATTAGATTTTTTTTCTGTAATATTTACTGTAAACATATTTTCCCTCCTCAATTTTTATTGGTAAACAAAATTCTATTGGATTCAACTCATTTTTTTCCAATATGCATTTGGCTTTTTCTAAAATTTCATTCTGCTTTTTTATATATTTTTCATTTTCTGCGTCTAGCTTTTTATAAAAAATTTCATAAATATTTTCCAAATCAAATATTATATATGGATAAAATATATTTCCATATTGAAAGGCTGTAATTTCCAAGTATTTTGTTATCAAATATCGTGTTTTATTACTTAAACTGATTTTCGAATTTACTATTTCTTTTTTTGCTATTTCTAAATTTATATATATTTTTTCGTATATTACAGCTTCTCTGTTTTTTCTACTTCCAAATAAACCAAGTTGCACAACAATATCTCTTGGGTCTATGCATAGCTCGTTTAGTTTAATGCATTTCCTCAATTCTTTTATGTCCCTTTCTTGATATTCTAGTCTTTCTGCTTTTATATCAAGCTCTGAAATTCCGTTAGGATATATATCAAATAATCTTGGAAGTTCATTTTTATATTTCTTTTTGATATCTTCACTTACTATAATTTCTCCATTTTTTAGTTGTTTACTCTTTCTTTTTAACATAATAATTTTTCTCTCCTTTTTATTTTTTCTTGACCTTTTTAAAAAAATATATTACAATATTTAAAAGTGTGTTTAATATATTAACTTTTAATTAAACACAATGCTTTATTTAGATTGCAAGAGTTAGGAACGCCAATTCAGTAACTCTTGCATTTTTTATTTTATGTATTTTCTTCTTGTTTTAATTCTTCTATTATGCTGTTTACATACTCTTTAATATTTAAAGTTGGATACTCTTTTTGTGGAAATCTTTTTTTGTATTTTGCATATATCTTATTTATGCCTTTTTCTCCTTCCTTAAATATTCGTTTTTTATCTTTCTCTCTATTGTGTTCCATTTGTATTCTTGCTGCTTCATCTCTCGATATTACCATTTTTTTCACCTCCTTCAATGAGATTAAAAAAGAGAGAAACAAAAATGCCATATATAACTTACTAAATAAATGTAAATTGTTTGACATTTTTGTTTCTCTCATAGATTTTCGTACGGACTTTAACCGGTATGGAGTGATAGCTTTCCTATTAAGCTGGCTATGGAACCCAGCGCACAAAAATATTTTAATCTCATATTATATTGTTTATAACCTTATCATATTCCTTATCCTTTGTCAATAGTTTTTTGAAAAAAAAATTTTTTTCTGAATGGTTGTATTAAAAGTAACCTTTCTAAAAAAAGTATTAAAACTCGTCGTATTTTTTTAAAATTCCTGTTATAATTTAAGTATTAAATGTAACGAACGTTAGATTTGTTACTTAAATAGGAGGAATTTGAAATGTCTGTAAAATTAGGAATAGAATATGGTGTGGCTAGAATTAGTACTGGTAAGCAAAATATAGAAAGACAAGTAAGAAATATACTAGCAAAATACCCTAATGCTAAAATTATAAAAGAAACTTTTACTGGTGTTAAAATTGAAGGTAGAAGGGATTTTGAAAATTTATTAAAAATATTAAAGGAAGGAGATACTTTAATTTTTGATTCCGTATCACGTATGAGCAGAAATTCGGACGAAGGTTGCAATTTATATGAGAAATTATTTAATAGGGGAATTAACTTAATATTTTTAAAGGAAAGCTATATTAATACAGAAGTGTACCGAAAAGCATTGGATAATCAAATAAACATTGTCTTAAAAACTGGAAATGAAGCCACTGATGAACTTATGAAAACAATTATATCAGCTTTAAACAAATATACAATAGCACTAGCAAAAGAGCAAATAAAAAAAGCCTTCGACCAAGCAGAAAAAGAAGTTCAAGATTTACACCAACGAACAAAAGAAGGTATTTTAACTGCAAAATTAAATGGAAAACAAATAGGACAACCTCGTGGAGCAAAACTAACCACTAAAAAATCTATTAAATCAAAGGAAATAATTTTAAAACATTCAAAAGATTTTGATGGAACTTTAAACGAT
>CALXJZ010000033.1 GCA_944388745.1 uncultured Clostridia bacterium | reverse complement strand
AATATCAAGTTTTAATAATTTATATAGAAAAAACAAGGGTTGTAGAAGTTTTAATAGAAAAACTTTTGACAAAACCATTATTACAAAGGAAAGAAGAATATGAAACTTGAACATTTGCTTGTAATATTTGTAATAATAATATTACCAATTTCAATGATTTTAACTGAATATGTACATAATCAAACAAAAACATTAGATTTGCAGATGTCGTATGATGAAAAATTAACTAATGCTACATATGATGCAATAAAAGCATTTCAATTAAATACTATAAATAATCCTACATCAGATTTAGCAAACTCTAAGCTGAGGGACATAGAAGCATCTGTTAATACATTTTTCAATTCTATTGCAACTAACTTTAATATGGCAGGATATAATGAAGATATATTAAAACAATATGTACCAGCTATTGTGTATACAATGTATGATGGATATTATATCTATTCACCATTTACTAATACTTTAACATCAGAAGATTATGGCACTGGATCAACATATCAAAACGGTGAAAAAGTATCAGGACTAAAACCATATATATTTTATAGTTGTAGATATAAAAAAGGATCAAATACAGATGTAGTAATAACATATTCTCTAGATAATTACATAACAGTTCAAGGAACAGTTAATGGAACACCAGTTTTTAGATATGGATATTTATTAGATAATGTAGGAACTTATGATTCAACAAATAATAGTATAACATATAGAGGAATAACAATAAATGAAGAAACACTTACTGAATATATAGATTCAACAAATCAAGCGACATATACAAAAGTAAATGGAGTTAAGTATTATGAAGATGCATCAGGTTGGTACTCACTTTCTAATGGAACTAAATCTTATCAAGATGTAGATTACAGATCAGTAAATGATTCAGGAGTACAATACTATAAAGAAGCTAAGGAATTCACAGATTGGGTAGAAGCAAATTTAGGAGATTTAAAAACATCAGATGCAGTATATGAAGATACAGGAGCCACAGGTCTTGCAGAAAACGAAGAATGGGCAGATGAGTATATTTTTGTAAGACAAGATGACAGTAATAATAAAGGAGTATCAATAGAAGATCCTAATTCAAAATTTAATCAACATAGATTACAAGTAATTAGATATTCAATTGAGAAAAATCTATCAATAGCAATTGCAAATTATAATAATTATAGTGGAGGAACAAGTGCAAATTTTCAAATGCCTGAATTAGAAGAAACTGAATGGGAAAAAATATTAAATAATGTATCTGTAATTAGCTTTCTACAAGGATTAAGTATAGGTGGAAAAGTGTATAATGGATATTCAGTAGTAACTAATTCAAAAACAGAGGAAGTAGTAAATACAGATTCAATATATTTAATTACATCAGATGGGCAGTATCATAGAGCAACAGATAAAGAATTAGTAGGCAATGATACTATAACAGGAGCATATTTTAATGTGGATTTTGAAAGAAAGTCTGTAACTACTGATACAGGAGTAACGTATTATTATCCACATAAAGAAATGGGATGCTATACAAGTATTGTTCGTCAATCAAATGTTGAAGATTTAAATAGTGATATGAATACAGCAAATACATATGGTAATAGCATATATGCATATATGGCAGACAAAGGGGGATCTTTAGCAAAATATTATTTTACAGCACTAGGTAGAGAACGATATAGTATGTATAAAACAAATAATAATCCAGAATTATTAAAAGTATCATTTACAGAAGAAGGTATAGAACCTTATGGACTTGGAGATTTAAATAATGATGGTGATGTTAATATAGAAGATTTAAGAATGTTATTGAGACATGTAAATGGAAGTACAGTAATAACTGATGCAGAAACTTTAAGAAGAAGTGATATTAATCATGATGGAAATGTGGATAATGATGATTTACAAGAATTATTGAGATATGTTTCATAAAAATAAAATTAAGACTTAAGTTTAATTTTATTTATGCTGAATAAAATCAAATAAAAAGTAAATACTAATAGTAGCGTGGAGGTTTTTTATGAAAAAAACAATTTTTAAGCTACTATTAGTATTTTTATTATTGGTCATTTATATATATCTTTTAGCATGGCAAAGCATACCAGATGAATTAGTTGTATTTGAAGGAGAAACAATATCAATGAGAACAATATTTGGAATTGAAATAAATTCAAATGAAAAAACAATAGAAACTTCTTCAAATAATAATGAAGCAATAGCAAGTGAATCTGGAAAAAAGACTCTCCAAGTAAGTTTATTTGATAAATTACTAACAAAGGATGTAGAAGTAGATGTATTACCAAAAACAACAGTAATACCAGTTGGAAACATTGCTGGAGTAAAACTATATACAAGTGGAGTATTAGTAGTAGGGATGTCACAAATAGAAGGAATAGATAACAAAATGTATAAACCATATGAGAATTCAGGAATAGAAGAAGGAGATAGAATAACCAAAATAAATGAAACAAATATAACTTCAACAGAAGAGTTAGTAGAATGTGTAAATAAATCAAATGGTAATAATATAAAAATAACATATATACATGAAGAGGAAAGCAAAGAATGCAGTATAGAACCAGTACAAACAAGCCAAGATGAATATAAACTAGGTTTATGGGTGAGAGACAGTGCAGCAGGAGTCGGAACAGTAACATTTTATGAACCTAGCACAAAAACATTTGGAGCATTGCGGACATGGAATAACAGATATTGATACAGGAGAATTAATAAATATTGCATCAGGAGAATTTGTGACAACAAGAATATTAAATATAACAAAAGGTGAAAGTGGTAATCCAGGTAAAATCCAAGGAACAATAGAAAATCAAGTAAATATAGGAGATATAGATAAAAACACAAAATTTGGAATATATGGAAAAGTGGATAATTTATCAGGACTAAGTATAGACACATCAAAAGAAATGGAAGTTGCAACAAGAGACGAAATACAACTGGGTAAAGCAACAATACTTTGTAGTTTAGATAATAAGACTGTACAAGAATATGAAATAGAGATTGAGAAAATATTTAAAGAAAATAATTATGACAATAAAAGTATGGAAATAAAAGTAACAGATGAAAGATTATTAGAAAAAACGGGTGGAATAATACAAGGAATGTCAGGTTCTCCAATAATTCAAAATGGAAAATTCATTGGAGCAGTTACACACGTATTAGTAAATAACCCAGAAGAAGGATATGCAGTATTTGGAGATATAATGTTAAAACAAGCTAGAGGGATTCGGGGACGGAGCTTAAAATCCCTCTATTTTAATAACATTGGACCAATTTGAGTAACTGTACCAGCACCTAACGTCATAACAACATCATTAGGTTTTACATGAGACTTTACAAAAGAAACGCATTCATCAAAATCAGGAATATATAAAGTGCTTTTACCTAAAGAATTAATTTTATCAACTAAATCTTTAGAAGAAATATTATATGTATTAGATTCTCTTGCAGCATAAATATCTAAAATAATTATATGGTCAAAATTTAACAAAGCGTTTGCAAAATCATCTAATAAATTTTTAGTTCTACTATATGTATGAGGTTGAAAAACAACCCAAGATTCATTATATTTTTTATTTTTTAAAGAATTTGCAGTTGCAACAATTTCAGTAGGATGATGACCATAATCATCATAAACACTAATAGTATCATTTATTTTACCTTTAAATTCAAATCTTCTATGAGCACCAGTAAATTTTTTCAAAGCAGATTGAATATGTGGCAGGTCAATTGAATAATTTACACATAAACAAATACATGCCAATGCATTTAAAACATTATGCTTTCCAGGAACTGAAAGACTAAAATGTCCAAATAGATTTCCTTGATGATATACATCAAAAGATGCAAATCCATCATTATCAAATACAATATTATCAGCATAAAAATCAACATTTTTATTATCTATACCATAAGAAGTAACTTTTGCATTTGTATATTGTTTTAAATCTAAACAATTTTTATCATCACCATTAATTACTAAAATACCATCATCAGGTAACAATTTAACATACTTAATAAAAGCATTTTTTATATTATCAAAAGTTTTAAAATAATCTAGATGGTCATTATCAATATTCAAAATGATTTCAGCTTTAGGGCTAAACTTTAGAAAGCTTTCAACATACTCACATGCTTCAATAATAAAATGCTCACTATTACCAACCAAATAATTACCTTTAATAGCATTTAAATAAGCTCCAACTTGAATACTTGGGTCTTTAAGGGCTTCGATAAATGCAATAGACACCATAGAAGTAGTAGTAGTTTTTCCGTGAGTACCAGAAATACATATTGTATCTTTATAACATCTAGTAATCTCACCTAAAAAATCAGCTCTTTCAATTGTAGGAATATTAAGCCTGTGAGCCTCTACCATTTCAGGGTCATCTTTTTTTATTGCAGCAGAATAAACCACAACATCAGAATTTGCAACATCTTCTAGATTGTGACCAATTGTAACTTTTATCTCTTTATTTTTTAATTCTTGTACTGCTTCAGAATCAGACATGTCAGAGCCAGTAACGTTAAAGCCCCAATTTTTTAATATTGCAGCTATTCCGCTCATACTAACTCCGCCGATTCCAATCATATGTATATTTTTATATTTCTTTAAATTTGATATATCTGGCATAAAAAAATCACTCCCCTAGGAATTTTCATTTAGTAAAAATATTATATACTTAAATACGTGAAAATTCAATACTTCTATTAAATATAGTATTAAAAAAATAAAAAAATGTGTATGAAATGGCAAAAAAGTAGCAAAATAAGTTTAGTTAATAAATCGTATTAATAAAATATAACTTTTTTGTAAAAAAAAGAAGGAAAAAAGTTTTTTATGAAGAATAATATAAATGTACATAGAATTAAACGATATGTACAAAATTAATCTTAGGGAAGGCAGGTGCATTTTAAAATGCAAATCACAGATGTACGTTTAAGAAAAGTAAATTCAGAGAACAGAATGAAAGCTGTTGCTTCTGTAACATTCGATAACGAATTCGCAGTTCACGATATTAAAGTTATCGAAAGCCAAAATGGATTATTTATAGCTATGCCAAGTAGAAAAACTCCAAACGGAGAATTTAAAGATATAGCTCATCCAATCAATGCTGAAACAAGAGAGAAAATTCAAAAAGCTATCTTAGAGGCTTATGAAGCACCAGAAGCTGAAGAAAAATCAGAAGAATCAGCAGAGTAATTATATAGGGAAAATCAAAGATTTTACGTATATAGTAATTAAAGGCACTTTTTAAAGGTGCTTTTTTCTTGCAAAAAAATTGATAAACTTGCCAAAAATCAAAAAAAAGGTTAAAATATATAATAGTGAAATAATTTATTATAAAAGTCAAGGAGAAAACAAAATGTATATAATTGTAGGATTAGGAAATCCAGAACCAGAATATTCAAATACAAGACATAATATGGGATTTGATACAATTAATAAAATAGCAAAAAAACATAATATAGAATTCTCAAAAACAAATTTTAAGGGAATATATGGAACAGGAATAATAGAAGGAGAAAAAGTTATTTTATTAAAGCCACAAACATATATGAATTTAAGTGGGGAAAGTGTAAAAGAAATAATAGATTTCTATAAATTAAATACTGACAATTTAATCATAATATATGACGATATAGATATAGAACCAGGAATTATTAAATTAAGAAAAACTGGAGGACCAGGAACACACAATGGAATGAAATCAGTAATAAAAGAAATAGGAACTGAAAAATTTTCAAGAGTAAGAATAGGAATTGGAAAACCTGAACATAAAGGAGATTTAATAAATTACGTAATAGGAAAAATTCCAGAAGAAGATAAAAAAATCTTAGAAAAGAGTACAGATGTAGCAAAAGAAGCTATAGAAGAAATAATAAAAAGTGGAATGGACAAAGCAATGAATTTGTTCAATTAGGGACGTGCCAAATCGTTTCATTTTGAAACAAAAGGGACAGACCTAAAAGTTGTTCAATTTGGCAGGAATCCAAAGGAGGAAAAAATTTAATGACAGAAATTATAATACAAAGACAAAAAGAAAAATCAATAATTACATTAATAAAAAATGGGAAATTAATAGAATATTATGAAGAAAATCAAAATGAAAACATCAGAAAAGAAGGTAACATATATATAGGAATAGTAAAAGACATAATAAAAGGTATGCAGGCAGCATTTGTAGATATAGGAAGTGAAAAAAATAGTTTTATCCACTTAAAAGATGTAATGAGAAAAATAGATGAAACAAAAGAAAAGTTAGACAATAATGTGGATATAGCAAAAATATTGCAACCTAACATGAAACTTTTAGTCCAAGTAAAAAAAGACAGTACTGATCAGAAAGGTGCTAGAGTATCAACACATATAAATTTACCAGGAAAATATATAGCATTAATGCCAAATACAGATATAATAACTATTTCACAAAAAATTGAAGATAAACAAGAGCAACAAAGATTAATAAGATTAGTAAAAGAAAATTTAAGCAAAGGAAATGGAGCTGTAATAAGAACATCTGCAGAAGGAAAAAAAGAAGAAGTAATACAAGATATAAAAAAAGTAGAAGAAAAGTGGGAAAATATTATAAAAACTTCAGTAGATCCAGAATTACATGAACCAAAATTATTATATAAAAGTGAAAGTTTAATAGAAAAAATGCTATTAGATTTAGCGGATGAAAAAATAGACAAAATAATAGTAAATACTCAAAAAGATATAAAAAAATTAGAGGAGTACAAAAAAGAAAATAAAGAATACCAAAATACAAAGATAGAATTAGATAAATCAAAAAATATACTTGAAAAATATGATTTAGAGAAGCAAATAGAAAAAATGCAGAACAGAAAAATATGGCTAAAATGCGGAGGTTTTATAACAATTGATAAAACAGAAGCATTAACTGCAATAGATGTCAATACAGGAAAATATACTGGAACAAAGAACTTAGAGCAAACAATATACAAAGTAAATGAAGAAGCTACAATAGAAATAGCAAAACAATTAAGGCTAAGAGACATTGGAGGAATAATAATAATTGACTATATTGACATGAAAGATAAAAAAAATAGAGAAAAAATCGAAAATCTACTAAAAGAAGAAATAAAAAAGGATAGAAGTAAAGTACAAGTTGAGGGATTTACAAAGTTAGATTTGATGGAGTTGACGAGAAAACATATTGTATCACACTAATCCCAGTAGAAAGGTTGAAATAAGTAATGAACGTAGGATTTATATCACTTGGATGTAGTAAAAATTTAATAGATACTGAAGCAACAATAGGAATGTTTAAAAGACATAATTTCAAAATTGTAAATAATGAAGAAAAAGCAGATATTTTAGTAATTAATACCTGTGGTTTTATTGAATCTGCAAAAGAGGAAGCAATTAATACAATATTAGAAATGGCAGAATACAAAAATAGAAATTGTAAATATTTAATAGTAATGGGATGTTTAGTGCAAAGATATTATGATGAACTTGTAAAAGCATTACCAGAAGTAGATTTGTTTGTGAAAATAGAAGATTATGATACATTATGGGAACAAATAGAAGACTTAATAAAAAGAGATATTGTAATAAAAAAGAAAAAAAGTAGTAAAAAAATAACAGAAATTCCTAAAATGCCAATGCTAACACAAGAGCAATTTTTAGAAAGAACTATCACAACTGGACAAGACTATGCATATCTAAAAATCGGAGAAGGATGTAGCAACAAATGTACATATTGTGCTATTCCATATATAAGAGGACCATTTGTAAGTAGAAAAAAAGAAGATATTATAGAAGAAGCAAAAATGCTTGTAAAAAAAGGAATAAAAGAATTAATAATTATAGCACAAGATACAACTAAATATGGAATTGATATATATGGAGAAAGTAAATTAGCAGAACTATTACAAGAACTATGCAAAATTAAAGAATTAAAATGGATACGTTTCCTATATTCTTATCCAGAAGGAATAACAGATGAATTAATAGAAGCCGTTGCTAGAAATGAAAAAATAGCAAAATATTTTGATATACCAATTCAACATTCTAGTGACACAATATTGAAAAAAATGAACAGAAAAACAAACAAAAAGCAAATAAAAGAAATAATAAGTAAAATAAGAAATAAAATTCCAGATGCAATAATAAGGACAAGCTTAATTGTAGGCTTTCCAAGCGAAACAGAAGAAAACTTTAAAGATTTACTAGAATTTGTAAAAGAAACAAAATTTGATAGACTAGGAACATTTATGTATTCAAAAGAAGATGGAACACCAGCAGCTAAACTTCCAGAGCAAATACACGGAAACACTAAAAAGGCAAGATATAATAAAATAATGAAAGAACAACAAAAAATTGCAGCAGAAAAAATGAAAGAAAAAATAGGAAAAGAATGTGAAGTACTAGTAGAAAATATATCATTTGATGGAAAATACCTAATAGGAAGAACAATGCAAGATGCACCAGATATTGACGGATTAGTGTATATAAAATGTAAAGAAGAAAATCCTAATAAATACATACACCAATTTATAAAATGCAAGATCATTGATTCTAAAGATTATGATTTGGTGGCACGTCCAAAAGGAGGAATTTGAAAATGAAAATTAATTTAAACGGAAAAAACATTGAAGTAACAGTAGTTAAAAATCCACAAAATAAATTTGAGTATGAATATTATATTGGTAATGTTCAAATAGGTGAATTAAATACAAATATAATGAAATATGGAAATATTATCATGAGAGAAGATTCATACATAGTAGAAGCACTTCAAAAATTAGGAGTGATGGAAAAAGAGATAGGAGAAAAAAGCAATACATTGAAAAATGAAATTAGTTCACAAATTAAAGATAAAATAGATGGATTAAGCAGAGATGAAATTGAAAATGCATCAAAGGAAACAAGAGAAATTGATAAATATATAGATGAAATAGGAATAGAAAGAAGTCATATTAGAGATGTAAGAATTTTAGAAATGGATGATGAAGAATCTAAAGAGAAAAAAACAGATGAAAGACAAAAAAAGAAAAGTAGTACTAAAGAAGAGAAGGAAAATAATATAACTACAACTAAAAACACAAATATATTACAAGAAATAGAACTAAGTGAAAGAGCAAATGATATGCATGATATCCGCAAATGGCTAGGCGGAAAAATTCCGCAAAACATTACAAAAGTAGGAGTTATCTATTCAGACCAAATAAATAAAATGAAAGATGAAAATGGTAAAAGTTATGATAGAAACTCAACAAGATATTCTTTAGTTGCAATTAGCAAAGATGGAAAAGTTGAACCATTACAAAAGTATATTCCAGAATTACAACAAAGGTCAGCATCAGGTGATAATCCAATATCAAGAAAATATCAAGTAAGAGATGATGGAACAGTAGAAAAAGATAGCATTTTAAGTGAATATGAAATTGGAGATAAAATAATACAACTAGATAACAAAGAAATGGGAAGAATAGAAATGAACATTGGAGAAGAAGCAAGAGATTCTACAGAGACAATGGGAGTTCAACTAAGAGATAGTAATACAATTTTTGTACCAGATACTTCACAAAGAAGTGTAATTGGAGAATATGAAAGAGAAGGAGAAGACACAGTAGAAGAAAATCTTGCAGAAATAAAAGCTCATGAAAAAGAACACAAAGATTGTAATAAGGCTACTGAAAAAGATATAGATGGAGATCCATCAACAAAATCAGAACATGTAATGGCTATGGAAGATGCATATATAAAAGTATGTGCTAGAAATATTTTAGATAAAAATCCAGAGCTTAGAGACACATATAATCAAAACGATATAGAAAATAAATTAAAAGAAAAAGTAAATAAAGAATATTTAAGCAAAGAAGAATTAGAAAATAGCTTAGATGAAATAACTGAAGAAATAGAAAAGCAAGCAGAAAATGAAAGAGTACCAGGGGAAGATACAAGGATAGGATAATACATGATATAAGTTTGAAAATTATAAATTTGAAATATTAAGGGGATAAGATTAGTATGAAAAATAAAAAGAAAATAATAATAGGTTTTATAATACTTATATTGTTAATTGCAGGAATTTTTATGATTTTGGTTAATAGGTTACAAAAAGCAGAAGGAATTACTATTGTTCCAACAATGGAAGATACAATAACAACAGATAGTAGTTGGTGTGGAACATTTCAATTAGTATGGAATGACATGAAAAATGAAGTTGTAAAACAAGATATAGTTTTTTCTCCACAATTAGAAATGGTAAAAAACTTAAATAAAGAAGAATTTAATGAAACAATGATTTCAGAGGACTATTACTATAAAAAATATGGATTAAAAACATTAGAATTAAAAGAAGAGATAGAAAACGGAATAAAAGAAAAATTCAATCAAACAAGTGATGTTTTAGATAATATTGATTGGTCAGAAGAAGCATTAAATAATCCAAATTCAGATATGAGAAGATATATTTTCTATGTAATGTTATATAGGAAATTCGAGTTTTTAGAAAAGTTTGATGAATTAGAAAATGGAGAGTTTGGAAATAAATACGATAATATTGAATATTTCGGGATAGATGGAAGTACAGAAAATTCAGTAGGAAATCAAATTGAGGTTTTATATTATAATTCACAAAAAGATTTTGCAATTTTAATAAATACAAAATCTGATGATGAAGTGATTTTCTGCAAAAATCCTAAAGGTCGCAATTTTAATGAAATATATGAAAATATGAATAAAAAAGCTGATAAATATACTGGAAGTAAAGAATTTGAAAATATTGATGAATTTAAAGCACCTAAATTATCATTAAATGAAAAAAAGGAATATGAGGAATTAGAAAATAAGCCATTTGAAACACAAGATGGAATAGGAGAGATATTAAAAGCAATACAAACAATAGAATTTTCATTAGATGAAAATGGTGGTGAAATAAAAAGTGAAGCTATAATTGATATGACTGATACAACAAGTATTGGTGATATTAAAGAAGAAAAACCAAGATACTTTTATGTAGATGATACATTTGCAATATTCTTAAGAGAAAAAGGAAGAGAACTACCATATTTTGCTGGAAGAATTGAAGATATAACAAAGTTTCAATAAATTTTGAGACTTTGTTGAATAATGTTGACAAAAATATAAAATAAAGATATTATTAAAATAGTAAATTATTAGAAAGAGTAGTAAACAAACTAAAGAGGTGGAAAAATGGATGGTATATGGGCATTAGTATACATACTAGTATTTGTTATATTCGCATTAGTAGTCTATGCCGTATTACAAATAAAGTTATTTGGAATGAAAGTAAAAGATTTTTGGGGATTTATAGAAGCAAACCAAATGTTAGATAAATTATACAATTTTGCAAAACAATACGAAAAAATGTCTCCACAAGAACAAATAATATATCTTTCAGAAGCGGAAAAAATTTTCAAAGCATTTGACAAAGTTCCAGACGGATTATGGGAAGAAGAATATGATAAATATAAAGAAGTCCTATCAAAATATAAAGATATAAGAATGATGAGATGGTCAGATGATAAAATGTAATAAAAAAGCCTGAATATTATTTATTCAGACTTTTATTGTTTTGTATACATTAAATTATTATAAATGAACTGATACCATACTTAAAAAACTATATATATAACGTAAAGGCTTTCTCAAAAGAAGTCTTGTTCTTAAAATTTCAACACCTTCTGACATAGCACAATATTTATCAACAAAAGTTAAAATTAAACCTTCTAAAGATTGTGGTAGTTGAACTGTTACAGGCCACATATGTTTGATAATCATATCTTTTTCTTTTTCATTTAAATTAAAGAGTGCTGAAGCATTTTTACAAGCAGTTCTTCCATGAGTAAATGCATGTAATCCTTTACGATCAGGTTGTCTTTTTCTCCAATCATATAAAAATAAATCATGAAGCATACCAGCTCTTGCAGCTGATATATAATCCAAATTATACTTTTTACAAATTAAATAACAATAATAAGAGACAGTGTAGCAATGGTCAAAACAAGTTGTTTCATAATGCTGTCTAAAATTCTTCATTTTTTGAACAGTTTTATTTTCAACCAACTCTTTTATAATATTTTGAAATTCGACATCCTTGTCAATAATTTCTTTGACTATTAATTTCATTTAAATACCTCTTTATATCTTATGTACTTCTTTTCTATTATAACATATAAACGGTATTAATAAAATACTATAATAAAATTTTTTGTACCTTGTTGTCGCAACCCTTGAAATAGATATTTGGAAGGTTGCTTCAATCGCACTCGCTATCGCTCGTTTGGTCGCTACGCGGTACTGCAAAATTTTATTATAGTATTTTATTTAATTCTTAAGAATATAAAAGCTTTTCTAAAATCTGAATAGCATTAGAAGCAGCACCTTTTCTTAAATTATCAGCTACAACCCACATATTTAAACCATTTTGAACACTATAATCACGACGAATTCGACCAACAAAGACCTCATCATGACCATCTGCACGACTAGCTAATGGATAATGATTTTTCTCTGGATTATCTGCAACGATAATTCCGGGATAGTTTTCTAACAATATTTTAATATCATATATATCAAAATCACTCTCTAATTCCACATTAATTGATTCACCATGACAATTTACAATAGGAACTCTAACAGCTGTTGCAGTAATAGGCAAGTTGGGTTTGTGTAAGATTTTTCTGGTTTCATTAATCATTTTATGCTCTTCTTTTGTATACCCATCTTCCATAAAAACATCAATGTGAGGAATACAATTATTATAAATTGAATATGGAAATTTTTGAAGTTTATCACCTTCTGCTTTATTTTTTAAATCTTCAATTCCAGACCTACCTGCACCAGAAGTAGCTTGATATGTAGAATAAACAATTCTTTGAATTCCATATTTATCATCAATAGCTTTTAAAGGCAAAACAGCTTGAATAGTAGAACAATTTGGATTTGCAATAATACCATGATTTTTATTTATATCTTCCGGATTTACTTCAGGTACAACTAATGGTACATCTTCATCCATACGAAATACACTACTATTATCAATAACTATACAGCCACTTTTTGCTGCAATAGGGGCATATTTTTTAGAAGTAGAGCCACCAGCACAAAAAATTGCATAATCAAAATGTGCATCAAAAGATTTTTCTGTTAATTCTTGCACAATATATGTTGTATTCAGAAAATTTATTTTTGTATTAGCTGATTTTGAAGAGCAAAAAAGAGTGTAACTAATATGTGGAAAGTTTTTTTCTTCTAATACTTTTAATGCAGTTCTTCCAACTAAACCGTGTAGCGCCAACAATTGCTACTTTATAATTTGTTTTCATAGATACCTCCAAACAAAAAATTTTGTATTTATTATTAAAATTTATTCTATTTATAGAATATGTGAAAAACAAAAGAATGTTAATTTATTTATAAATTATTTTTAACACAAATTAAGAAATATAGCAACTATAAAAAAGAAAACTTACCTAAGAAAGAACTTCTTAGGTAAGTGAAAGACTATACAAGAATTGAACTAATACGACGGTTTACAAATACTTTTGCAAAATGCACACCATCAATATCATCATCTATAGAATTGTATCCTGTAAAGCCAACAATGTTGATTTTAGAAAAATCATCAACAAGGAAAATATCTCTTAAGTCAACATCATTGTCATCTTTACTTTTTGCGTCTTCATATTCTAAATGAGATGCTGGACCATTTGTCGCATATTGATGCATATAGTGAGTTCTGAACTGGAGTTCAAAATGTGAACCAGGTAAAATTTCAGAATACTCATCTAATGCCAAAATAAAATGCAATGACTGATATCCATTTTCCTTTGGTGAAGAAATATAATCCTTTACCAAATTTGGATACCAAATACTTGAAGAATCTGGAACATATACATCGGGATATTTGCTAGAATCAAATTTAGATTTGATTTTTTCACCTTCTTCAACAACAAAGGGAAGTTTCAAAGTAAATTTAATTCTTTCTTTTGTGAAATTATCGATTGATGTATTTGAATCCACCCACTCTAGAAACTCGAAATAAAGTCGCCTATTTTGTTTCCCCATGATGCTAATGGTATAATTTACCACATCATACAATAAGTCTATCGCTTCCTCTTTAGAGCTATTGTTTAGAATATTTCCTCTTAAACCAAATCTATCATAGATACGAGGAGAGGTATTAGCAATAGACCTCTTCAAAAGTTTGGCGAGTTCACTTTCTAAAGCCTTTCTCCGAGCAGTCAAATTGATGTCAATACGTTTCCTTTTGGTATCATTTAACCAAACAATAATGTACATAATGACAAATGAAATGTCTGACGCAACATTTGTTAATTGAAAAGTTTTTTCTCTTTTCTTGATAGCCCTTTCCAAGCTATTCAAAAATGCATCAAACTGTAAACTATCTACTGTACATACATCACATTCAGATAATAACTTATAGAGATTTTTAACAATCTCAAGAATATTATTTGATTGTTCAGCTGCTAAATTATAGTTCCGATGAATTAAGTCAAAAGTTTCTTGTTTCATTAATATACGTCCTTTCTTATAAAAAATTGATAACATAATTATATCATAAAATCATATAAATAACAACAAGGAAACATAAAATTATCCTAAAAATTCATTGAAATTTTTAGGTTTATATGGTAATATATATGTTGCATATAAATAAAATTATAAAAAACATGTAGAAAGAGGAAAATAAATGAAAGAAATAGAATTATTAGCCCCAGCAGGGTCATTTGAAAAAGCAAAAATCGCATTTTTATATGGAGCAGATGCAGTATAT
>CALXJZ010000032.1 GCA_944388745.1 uncultured Clostridia bacterium | reverse complement strand
CCAGAAGAAGGAAAATGGGTAAAAGCAAAAGAAATAAAAGATATATCAGGATTAACACATGGTATTGGATGGTGTGCACCACAACAAGGAGCATGTAAATTAACTTTAAATGTTAAAGATGGAGTTATCCAAGAAGCATTAATTGAAACAATAGGATGTTCAGGAATGACACATTCAGCTGCCATGGCAGGAGAAATTTTAACAGGAAAAACAATATTAGAAGCATTAAATACAGACTTAGTATGTGATGCCATAAATACAGCAATGAGAGAACTATTCTTACAAATAGTATATGGAAGAACACAAACAGCTTTCTCAGAAGGAGGACTTCCAGTAGGAGCAGGACTTGAAGATTTAGGAAAAGGACATACATCACAAGTTGGAACAATTTATTCAAGTACATTAAAAGGACCAAGATATTTACAATTAACAGAGGGATACATTGTAGAACTTGGATTAGACAAAGATGACCAAATTATTGGATATAAATATGTTCATATGGGAAAAATGATGGACAATATCAAAAAAGGTATGGATCCAATGGAGGCTATTGAAAAAGCTTCTGGTACATATGGTAGATTTGATGAGGCAGTTAAAAAGATTGATCCTAGAAAGGAATAATAATTATGATAAATGATTTAGTTAAAAGGGCACATGACAATAGTGTTAAACATGGTTTTTGGGAGAAAGACAAAAACTTTGGTGAAGTTATTGCATTAATGCATAGTGAATTATCAGAAGCATTTGAAGAATACAGAAATGGAAAAGGAATCAATGAAACATATTATGAAGAAGGAAAAAAGCCTTGCGGAATACCATCAGAATTAGCAGATGTTGTAATAAGAATATTTGACTTTTGTGGTGGAAATGATATTGATTTAGAAAAAATCATTCTTGAAAAAATGGAGTATAATGAAACAAGACCATATAAACATGGCAAGAAATGTTAATAAGGAGGAATAAAAATGGCAGTAACATTTGAAAGTTATGAAAGAAGAATAGACCAAATAAAACCAGTAATGGAAAAATACGGAATAAAAGATTTTGAAGATGCATTAAAAATATGTACAGACAAAGGATTTAATCCATATGAAATAGTAAAAGGAGTACAACCAATATGTTTTGAAAATGCAGCTTGGGCATATACTTTGGGAGCAGCAATAGCAATCAAAAAAGGATGCACAAAAGCAGCGGACGCAGCAAAAGCAATAGGAGAAGGATTACAAGCATTTTGTATTCCAGGATCAGTTGCAGATGATAGAAAAGTAGGATTAGGACATGGAAACCTAGCTTCAATGCTATTATCAGAAGATACAAAATGTTTTGCATTCTTAGCAGGACATGAAAGTTTCGCAGCAGCTGAAGGAGCAATCGGAATTGCAAAATCAGCAAACAAAGTAAGAAAAGAACCATTAAGAGTTATATTAAATGGATTAGGAAAAGATGCTGCACAAGTAATATCAAGAATTAATGGATTTACATATGTAAAAACAGATTTTGATTTCTTCACAGGAAAAGTAAAAGTTGTAGAAGAAATACCATACTCAGACGGAGAAAGAGCAAAAGTTAGATGTTATGGAGCAAATGATGTTAGAGAAGGTGTAGCAATCATGTGGATGGAAGATGTTGATGTATCTATCACAGGTAACTCAACAAACCCAACAAGATTCCAACACCCAGTAGCAGGAACATACAAAAAAGAAAGATTAGCAGAAGGTAAAAAATACTTCTCAGTTGCATCAGGTGGAGGAACAGGAAGAACTCTACACCCAGACAATATGGCAGCTGGACCAGCTTCATATGGTATGACAGATACTATGGGAAGAATGCACTCAGATGCACAATTTGCAGGTTCTTCATCAGTACCAGCTCATGTTGAAATGATGGGGTTAATCGGTATGGGTAACAACCCAATGGTTGGAGCATCAGTTGCAGTAGCAGTTGCAGTAGAAGAAGCAATGAAATAATATAGTATAAAATAAAAAGATGGAATTTTGAACGAGATAAGTTTGAATTTCATCTCTTTTATTTTATAGGAAGGATAGCAGGGCATTAGTACTTGATTTATTATAAAAACCATAATATAATATTATGGAAATAAAATTAAGGAGGATTTGACTATGGAAACAAATGTATCAAGTCAAGCTAGCACAGAAAATAAATGTGCTAAAAGCAAAGTAGTTGCCGTTATTGGACGGTGGATGCCAATACATGAGGGACATAAACGCTTCTTAATAAAATTGGCAAAAGACAGCAGTTTTGACAAAGTTATTGTCATGATTGGCTCATGTTACGAAGGAGGAGATCCAAGATATTGCATAACTGCTACAGAAAGAGAAAAGATGCTAAGAGCAATCTTTAAAAGAGAAAATATACCAGAAGAAAGATATGTGTTTGTACCAGTTCCAGATGTTCCAACATTTGAAGAATGGATAAAGAATGTACTGGAAGTTTGTAAGCAATTTAATGTTACACATTTCTGTACAGGAAATAAAGAAGACATATTAGATGTTCTTGAAAGCAGAGGAGAAAACTTTGGAATGGAGTTTATAAATCCAGAAAAAGATACAGATTTTCCATATCATGCAACTGATATAAGAAACATGATTATAAATGGAGAATATGAAAAGTTAGAAGGATTAATTCCAGACGAAATAAAACCTATTCTTTTTAGGTATACTTTCAAAGAAATTCTGGCCGCAAGCAAGAAAAGAGGAATTCACTTCATTGAAGGAAGGCAAACAGTTGATATGGTTTTACTTGTCAAAGACATATATGATGGAAAAATCTATGTTTTGTTGGGAAAAAGACCAAAAGACAAGAAAGATTTTCCGGGGGTTTTGGCACTTCCAGGTGGAGGGATAGAACTTTTTGAAACAGCAGTTAATGCGGCTATAAGAAAATTCTACGATGAAACAGGAATAGAAATTGAAATCGTAGATAACAGCTTGGAACCAGCAATTGTTCGATTTAAAGGATTAGAAAAGAATAATCTAGAACAAATGTATATGGTAGGAATCTATGGAACAGAAGATGAGAAACTAAATGGGACAAAAGGTGGTTCTTCACAATGTTTTGCAATTTTAGTAGAAGGCAATGTGGAAGAGTATAAAAAAATAATTAACCCACATAGAGGACTTACTGATGTGAAATTTTATGATATTGAGAAAATTTCCAAAAAGAAATTAGCTTATCAGCAGAAAGATATGCTAAAGAAAGCAATTAATATGTTAGAAGCATATCCTGACTTACAGAAGGAAATACCACAACATAAGAAAAACAAAGACACATTTGTCATTTCTTTTGTTGGAGCACCAGGAGCAGGAAAAAGTACTGCGGCCCTTGGCACATCATACATGTTGAAGAAAAACGGATGCTCAGTAGAGTATGTTGATGAATTTACTAAGAGGTTAGTATACAATGATTTACTGGAAAAATATATACCAAACCAATCATATATTGTTGCAGAGCAATATAAGAAAATATATGATTTGTTGGGAAAAGTAGATTATATTGTATCAGACGCTGGGCTTGAAATTTCTGCATTACATTCTTCAGGAGAAAAAGTCATTGAAGATTTAGCTTGGTATCTTACAGGAAAAATCAATCAATTTACAATATTGATTGAAAGAGACACAGAAAAAGTTAAATTTGAAGAAGATGGCAGAATTGAAGATGAAGAAGAGAGTAAAGCTTTTGGAGAAAGATTAGAAGAATATCTAAAAGCAAATGGTGCAAGATATGTAAAAGTTGTTGGATCTGATGCAGCAATAGAAAAGGCACTTGAAATTATTCAAGAAAAAGAAAGGCAGGAAAATTAAATGCGGATAAAGAATTTAAAAGAAGTTCTCAGTCAATATGAAAAAGTTTCAATTATAGGGCATGACAACATTGATGTGGATGCATTTTTGTCTGGAATTCTATTATCTAAATTATTAGAATTCTTGGAAATTAAAAATGAGTTCATCATCTTAGAAGAAGTGAAAGAAAATGATACCTATAAGATTATTCAAGAGCTTTTTGAAATTAACATGAAAGAATATGTTAATGAAAAAGAAGATACAAATAGAAAGCTGTTGATAGAAGACCATTATGAAACAAAGCATTCAGGCGAAGTCATTGCTTGTATCGATCATCATCCAAACGATGGAGAGAAAAAATATCCTTTCTTATATTCAAGAATTGCTTGCTCTACATCATATATGGTGTATGAATTAATGCAAGAAGCAGGGTATAAAATATCTAATATCGAAGCAAAAATGATTATTGCTTCGATGATGATTGATACTGTTTCATTTAGAAGCGGAAAAACAGTTGAAAAAGAGGTGATAGAGGCTAAAAAGTTAGCTGAGCAATATGGAATTAATTATGAAGAATTAGAAAAATATTGCCTATGCTTAACGCCAATTGATGAATATTCTGTAAATGAAATTATAAACAACGGGCACAAGTACTACCAGTACAATGGTAATAAGGTTAAATCGTCTTACATTCAAATATATGGAAGGATAGATAGAGAAACCATAATAAGATGGATTTCTGCTATAAAACATAGTATTAAAGTTGAATCTATCAAAATGTGGGTATTCATTATATTTGAATGTAAAACAGAAAAAACTTATGAGTATCGAATTACCAAAAGTAAAGTCGAATTGATTGAGAGTAAAGGAATATTGTCAAGAGGAACTAATATTATGCCAAAAATTGAAAAGCTGTTTTCGTGAAAAAAAAAGAAGCCACTACCAAAATGGAAGTGGCTTCAAAAATTTTTAGATGCAAATATAAAATATTTAGCTAATAAACGTCTAAAAAAATTGACTTATATAAAGTTCTATGATACAATGTTTACGTAATTTTATTATTTTTTAAGTAAAAGTGTAATTTTACAAAATTTAAGAAAGGAGTTGTTAAAGTGAAGCGGAAGACTGAAGAAGAAATAATGTCTGCTTCTAGGCCAATAGATATATTCTCTATGGATGCTCAAATAATTGAGCAAGAAAAAGAAGAATATATCAAACGGTTTAAACCAAAGGCTTATAGTACAGTCAGAAATTTCATGATTACGCAAAAAGTAATATTGTTGTACAGACAAGCGTTAAGTGAGCTCGGAAGTAAAGATAAGACAGATATAGAAGACTTATCACTTACTATTACAGACTTGGACGGAAATACTAGTCAATATGATTGTCACTATACGTATGACATTAAGATTGGCAAAATGTATGTTACTGAAAGAAATGTGATTTTTGTAATAAATCAGAAAAACAAGAAATATTACGAAAATTATATTTCAAAAACTAAAAGGTTCAACAAAGTAGATAGAAAAGTTTGGAATAATATAAAATACATGTTTCCAAAAGTTTCTAAAAACTTCCAAACTTCAGATGGAGATTGGGTTATCACAATTGATAAACCATGTCCAATTTATCCATTAAGAGAAATTTTGAACTACTTTGATGGAAAATTAAATCCTGAATATGTAGCATCAATGTTAACTAGACTATATTATTTTGAATGTTATATGGATATAATTGGTATGAACCATAATGGCATTACCATTGACAATTTGTTTTTTGCACCAGGTAGAACTGTTGAAGAAGGTGAAACATTTACAGTAGATGATATGAGAATTGTAGGTGTTTTCGGAGGATGGTTTTTTAGTACTTGGGCAGATGAAAAATTGCAGGGGATGCCAAAAGAAGTATATGAGATATTACCAGTAGACACTAGAAAATCTGGATATTCATCATTTAAAGTTGATGAGCTATCTATAAAAAGAGTCGCTCGTGAACTTTTAGGGGATAGTTCAGGAAAAAATCTAGTTTGTGTACCAGAACCTTTTGCCCAGTGGGTAAATAGTTCAAATACCGAAAAAAATGCATATGAAGAATATCATACATGGGAAAGAATTATTATCCACAGTTTTGGTAAGCGTAGATTCGTCGAAATGGACGTTTCTATAGATTAAAAAATTTTAAGGAGGTAACAAAAATGGGTGGAAGTCCAATGAGCTCAAGTGAATTACGGGGTTACTATGAGGACAGGTCTTATGTAAGGAAGGCGACAAATGCTAGCCAAGTTTTCAGGGAGACAGGAATGAGAGATGAATTCAATCCTGCAAAGATGAAACTTCCAAGAGAGGCTTGTGATTCAGCGAGCAGTCCACACTCCAGAGGTATTATTTATGCTGAGGATGTAACAGGTTCTATGGGACGGTATTTACTCAGTCTCATCAAAGATGATTTTCCAAGATTAATTCGCCAGACATATGATAGTGTATCTTTTGATCCACACATAATGTTTATGGGCGTAGGAGACGTGGTTTATGATGACGCTCCACTCCAGGTAACACAATTTGAAACTGATCTGCGAATGTTAGAACAGTTGGAAAAGATTTATCTGGAAAAGGGCGGTGGTGGAAATTTATACGAAAGTTACATCTTGCCATGGTATTTTGCCGGAAAGCATATCAAAATGGATTGCTGGGACAAGAGGAGAGAAAAAGGATTCTTATTCACTTTTGGAGATGAAGAACCTACTCCAAAGCTCACTGATTCTGAGATAAGGCAGGTATTTGGTAATCAGGATGAACTTGAAGAACGGATGGTTACGGCAGAGGACTGCTTAGAAATGGCTTCTGAAAAGTTTTATTGCTACCATATTATATTACATGGTAGTAATTACGATTATGATGTCGTTAGAAAATGGAGAAACCTTATGGGTGGCCATGTATGCGATTTAAGTAATCACAGATATTTGCCGGAGCTTGTAACAACAATACTGAAAATGTATGAAGGTATGAGCAAAACAAAAGCATTAAGCAAGATTCAGAGCTATGAAGCGAAAGAAGTTGTAGAAGATGCTCTTAAGTGGCATGAAGAAAATGTTTCTGTTGCGGACGGTAACGACGGTACTGAAAGCGAGTTTGAAGTATTCTAATTCAGAACCAATTTATTATTAACAACGATTCAAAAGATAAAGGGAGATGAATTTCTCCCTTTATCTGTCTTAAGAAACAGGAGAAATTTATTATGAAACGGTGCTCTATAGTAATAGGTAGTTTATGGGGAGATGAAGGAAAAGGTCATATGACCGATATACTTTGTAATTCACCAAAAAGTTTAAATGTTAGATTCAATGGAGGAGCTCAGGCTTCACATACAGTTGTAACTCCAGATAATAAGCGGCATGCTTTTAGACACTTTGGAGCAGGAACTTTTGCAGGAGCCAAAACTTATTTAAGTGAGTATTTTATAGTAAATACAGGAGCTTTTTCAAAAGAATTACGAGAACTAAAGGAAAGTTTTAACATAATTCCTTGTGAATTTGTAAATCCGGATTGCCTTGTTACTACACCATGGGATGTCTATATTAATCAAGTAATAGAAATTCTTAGAGGTGAAAATAGACACGGTAGTTGTGGATTTGGAATTAACGAAACTGTTGAAAGAAGTAAATTTAAAAAATACAAGATAACAGTAATGGATTTACTTTTTAAAGACAGATTGGTTAAAAAATTATTAGCAATTCAAAATGAATATGTTCAGATGCGTTTAAAAAAGGAATATAACTTGACGATTTCTGATTTACCAATTGAGTATCAGAAATTAATAACTGATAAGGACAATATAGATATGTTTTTATTTTACGCAGAAGAATTTATTGAGAATGTTCAAATACTTGGTGATGTAATAATCAGCAAATATGATAATATTGTTTTTGAAGGAGCACAAGGATTACTTCTTGATCAAAACAATGTTGAATATTTTCCACATGTTACAACATCCAACACAGGAATAAAAAATGTAATGAGTATTTTAAGTGACAGAGATTTTAAAGGCGCTATAAATATTTATTATATGAGTAGATGCTATATAACAAAACATGGAGCAGGACCATTGAAAAGAGAACTTATGGGAAAACCATATTCAAAAATTACTGATTTAACAAATGTTCCAAATGAATATCAAGGAGCGTTAAGATTTGGTTATTTAGATTTTGATATTCTTATTAATGAAATAAATAAAGATTTAAAGAATCTAATCTATCCTGCAAAGATAAATATTGTATTTACTTGTTTAGACCAAGTTGATGAATATATAAAATATTTTGAATGCGGTAAACAAAAATCAATAAAAAATGATAAATTTCTTGAAACTGCATGGAGAATTCTCGATGCCAAAGTAAAGAAATTATATAATATTCATGCAACTAATGGAATGACACGAGATAATATAATTTCATACAAAAAAAACCGTGGCTTGTTTTAAAACATTGCCACGGTTTTTGAAAAAATATTAGCTATTTTTTCTTAGCAGTATATGATATACCATTTGCCAAAGGAATTGTTATATTACCTTTAGAATTAATTGTAGTTCCATCAGGTAATTTATAACTTAAAGAAGTTATACCATGTTTTCCTATATTGGCATAAACCTTTGTTTTTTCTGAAATGAGTTTAGTACCACAATTTGAACAAAATTTAGTATCTACTGAATAAAGTTTTTTGCAGTGTTCACATTTCATCAAAACATCTTCTCTTAAAAGCATTCGCTTTCTGTAATTAATTCCCATAGAATCACGCTTCCGGCGTAACTTCAGTTTTTACCTCAGAAGATTCTTCTGCAGTAGGAGCCTCGGTGTTTGCCTGCTTTTTTAAAGCAGTTCCGCAACTAGGACAGAAGTTTTCATTTCCCTCAATTGCATGACCACAATTAGGACAAGTATCCATAGATACTTTTGTACCACAGTTGTGGCAGAAAAGAGCACCAGGCATTAATACAGCACCACATTTTCTACAAGTGGTTGCAAGAGCCTTTGTTTTACCTCCACATGCAGGGCAGAAGTTTGTTCCTTCAGGATATGTCTTTCCACACTTTTCACAAACTACTTTATTTTCAGTAGAAGGTTCTACCGGAGTAGCTGTAGTAGGCGCAATACCCGAAAGAGGATTATTACTACCGCCACCAAGCAGCTGTGATAAAACAAGCATCTGCATCGTATCATTTGAATCATCATTTGAACCAAGCATCATCAACATTGGCAGATTAAGACTTCCATCACTGTTGGAAAACATACCGCCCATGTTACCGCCATTCATTGCCATGATTACAGGCAAGCAAGATCCAAGTCCGTTGAATGAATCATCATTGATGTTATCAAGTGAAAATTCATCCTGATTACCATTTGCCCACTGCATCATACACATAGCAGCCAACACATTTCCACTCATATTTTCCTTGGAAGAGGTATCCATTAAGGATTTTGTATCAAAAGCAACGACCTTAGTATAAAGGGTCATGCCGGGAATGATACTTTCTTCCGGAAGCATTTCATGGATAACACCATCAGTAGCACCTAACAAAGTGATAGTGTTGTTAGGATTTACGGATTTTACATAGTAATATTTTCCATTCATTTTTACCAAATCACTGACTTCAAGTGTCTTGGTCGGTAACAGAAAAATAGGAAAGTTACCCATTTTTAAGTTGGCAATGTTCTTCCGGCTATTTGTAGCCGAATCGAAAACATACCAATTTCCGGATTCCGGGTTTCTTACAGCAACTCCCATAAGAGTTGATGCAATGTTAGAATCCTTTGAAAGACCTAACTCGAAATTCATCCCAAAAATGTTGTTCTTTTTCTTCATGTTTTTACCTCCATTTGAAACATTTGAATATTGGTTACTAATTTCAAAGTACATAGCTAATGCTTTCTTAATATCTGTTGTATTAAATGAAACAGCAGCTAATACTTTTTTAGGAAGATTCTTCCGCAATTGAATACAATCTTCATTTTTCTCTGAACATCTACTACAGAAGTTAGAGTCGACATCATATTCTGGTTGAATCTCAAATGTTATAAAATCGCTTCCTTCCTGTATCGCTGTCTTAAGTTTAGATATATAAGAATCTAAACTTAATGCATATGGTTGGAAAGTGATTTTACCATAGCTACAAATGCTTGAATACTCGAGAGAAATCATATTCTGATTTACAAGTCGAATACTTAGATAATATTCTCCCATTGGGATTACATTATCTGAGAAGAATGGTTTGTCTCTTGAATTTGGACAATTAATTTCATTGTAGCCATCAAAATGATAGCTTTTAGGAACTAATTGCCGAACAAGAGAGGTTTTGTTAAATGACATAATCATACCTCCTTTTAATGATGTTTCTAGTTAGAACATACATTTCATTATTGAAATGATGTAAACATTATATCAGAAAAAAAACAAAAAGTAAATAATTATGTCAAATTTAATACTAGAACAAAATAAAAAATTAAAAAAATTCATAAAATTTTAACAAAATTCAAAAAAATTGTAATAAAATAAATAAAAAACTCTCTTATAAAATAGAAGGAGGTAAAGTTATGCAGAATATAGAAGAAGTATATAAACAATATTCAAACACAGTATACAAATACCTATTCTGCTTAACAGGTAAAGAAGAAATCGCAGAAGACCTAACACAAGAAACTTTTGCAATAGCAATAAAACAAATCAATAAATTTAGAGGAGACTGCAAAATATCAGTATGGCTATGTCAAATTGCAAAACATCTATGGTATAAAGAGCTAAAAAAGAGCAAAAAAAATAAAAACATATCAATCAATGATTTAAACGAAGAAATAGAAGAAGCTCAAACAACAGAAGATATAATTTGTGAAAAAGAAGAAAAACTAAAACTATTTAAAGACATGCAAAAGCTAGACGAACAATCAAAAGAAGTAATGTATCTAAGAATGGTAGGAAACCTAAATTTTATTGAGATAGGCGAAATATTAGGAAAAACACCTAATTGGGCAAGAGTTACATTTTATCGTGCTAAGCAAAAAATAAGGGAGGTAAATGAAAATGGAAAGAAAAACTGAGTGTGAAATAGTGCAAGACCTATTATTAGGATATGTAGATGGAGTATTAAATGCAGAATCAAAAAAATTAGTTGAAAAACACTTGTCAGAATGTGAGAAATGCAGAAAAAGACTAGAAGATATAAGAAAAGACATCAAAGAAAATGAAAATAATCAAAAAAAAGAAATTGACTATTTAAAGAAGATAAGAAGAAAAGCAAGAATAAAATCAATATTAATAGCATTAGGAATCATATTACTAATATTATTAGGAATTTACTTATATCAATTTATTACAATATGTAGAATATCAAATAAAGCAGAAAACAGCTTAAGCTCAAACAACTTCTATAAAGAGACAACAGATATTATAGGAGAAGGAGAAACAGTAGTTACAAGAATATATTATAAAGATGGAAAATGTAAGTCAATATCTGAAATGTATACAGAAGAAGGAATTGAAACAAATTTTACTAAATATGCAACAGCAGGTTCAGATGAAAGTATCTATATTTCAGAAGGTAATAAAAAAATAACAGTAGAAAAAGGTGAATTTACAAAAATGGCTAATAAAGAAGAAAATTTGAAAGGAGTAAATTTACCATTTGATACAAATAGCTTTATATTAAAAATGGGAACAGCATTCATAATGTCAATAAATACAGATACATATCAAGTAGGAAAAGAATATTATGTATTTAATAATAGATTTGAAAGAACAAAAAATTGGGAAATGTGGATTGATAAAGAAACAGGATTACCAATAAAAATAATAAATAAAGAAGGACGAAAAAGTTTTTATACAGGAACACAAGTTGTAAAAGAAGTAAATGATAATATACAAGAATATAAATATGAATTCGGAACAGTAACAGATGAAGATGTGGCAGTTCCAGACATAAATAGTTTAAGCGGATACACAATAGAATATATTAATGATGAAGATTGGATACAACAATAATTGAATAAAAGTAAAAAAATGAGTGCAATGCTCATTTTTTTTGTAACCTTTTTGGAAAAAATGATAATATAAAAATAGAAACAGGAAAAAATTATTTATATAAATAATGTTATTGGAACTAAGGGAGATGAAAAAGGTGGAGGAAAAAACAATTGATAAATATATTGAAAACGATGCACTTAACATTGAAAAAGTTATCAATGAATATAGTGGATATATCTATATAATAGTAAAAAATCTGGCAAAAGAAACAATAAGTAAAGAAGATATAGAAGAAATAATATCTGATGTATTTGTGACATTTTGGAACAATAGAGAAAAACTAGACAAAACAAAACCAATAAAAAGCTATTTAGCAGGAATAACAAAAAATCTAATAAAATTGAAATATAGAAAAATACAATTTGACTTTAATATAGATGATTATGAAAATCGATTAATAACTAACCTAAGCATAGAAGAAAACTTTGAAATAAGAGAGGGTAATAATATAGTAGAAAAAACATTAGAAAATATGAAAAAAGAAGATAAAGATATCTTTATAATGTATTACTACAATTCCAAAAAAATAAAAGAAATATCAAAAACTCTAAACATAAGTGAGTCAAAAGTAAAAACAAAATTACATCGAATAAGGAAAAAATTAAGAAAAGAATTAGAAAAAAACGGATATAAACTTGAAAATTAAATAGTGAAGGGAATGATATAAAAATGAATAATAATGAAGAATTAAACAAAAGAATACTAAACAAATTTAAAACTAAAATTGCAGTTGAAAACTTCAAAAATGAAGAAAAAATCCACAAAACACCTAAATTAAAAATACTAAAATTTGTTGCAACATTTGTGTTATCAATAGGCTTAACAGTAAGTATAGTATATGCTGGGGGAGTAATATACGAAAAAGTATTTAAAGAACCAGAAAAAATAGAAAACTATATAGAAGAATTGAAAGTAACTCAAGAAGATTTAAACAGTATAATCACTAAGCAAGAAGCTATAAATTCAGCAAAACAAGAAATAAAAAAATATGGAATAGAAATAAAAGATGATGAACTAATAAAAACAGAAATCCAGAAAGCTCCAAACTATGATGAAATCACATATATGATTGAAACTTCAAATTTAAAAGTATTTATAGATGCGAATACAGGTAATTTAAGAAGTTTCTATTTAGATGATGGATATTCTTTAGAAGAGATAGAAAAACTTACATCTTCAAGAGAAGAAATTATAAAAGCAGGAGAAGAAAAGCTAAAAGAATATGGATTTAGAGAAGAATATAAATTATCATATATATCATGCAATAATAGTGATGATGATTCAAAAGCTTATTTGTGGTATTTATGGTTTTCGAAAGAATATGATGGTTTATTCAATGAAGCAGAAACAATCAATATGACAATTATTCCAAAAGTCAATTTAGTAACAGCACTGTCAATTGTCAATGAACCATTTGAAAATAATCCAATAGAAATATCTATGGAAGAAGCGGTAAATATTGCAAGAGAAAAAGATAAAATCATAAATACTGAAAATTACAAAGAAAAATCGTTTACTGCAAATTTAGCTATCAAAAGAATGAATCCGGAAGTGTATTTAAAAGAAAATGGCTTAACAAATGGTAATGAAACAACAATATTAGAAGATGGAACAGAATACAGTTATAACACATATAAAATGAATGGCAAAGCCAGAAAAGTATACACAGTAGAATTTTCTTATGAGGACAAACCATTTAATCAAACAAGAACCTACTATATAGATACAACAACAGGAGAAGTGGTAGGAGGAGAAGATATATTTGATTTGACATATACAGAGTAAAATATGATATAATCACCTTGTAAATATTTTATGAGGTGATTTGTTTTGAATAATATAAAAGAAATAAAAAAATCAGATTTAAAAGAAATATTTAGAGAAAGAAAAAGAGACACACATAAAGGTGATTATGGATATGTAGGAATACTAGGTGGATGCATGGACTATTCAGGAGCAATCAAACTAGCAAATATGAGTGCTTCAAGTATAAGAAGTGGATGCCGGAGTGGTAAGATTAATTGTACCAAAAAGCATAGAAGTATCAATAGCACCATATTTATTAGAACAAACCATGTATCCAATTTCAAATGATGAAGATAATAAAATGATATTTAATAAAGAAGAAATAGATAAATCCTTAGAAAAAATAAAAGCACTTGCTATCGGAATGGGATGGGGAAGCGGAAAGGATAATGAAAAAATATTAGCATATATATTAGAAGAAAAAAATATCCCATGTATAATTGATGCAGATGGATTAAATACTCTAGCAAACATGGATTTAAGTATTCTAAAAAAGGCTAAGAATAAAATTATATTAACACCACATCTAAAAGAATTTGAAAGGATAAGTAAAAATCCTATTGAGAAAATAAAAGAAAATCCAATAGAATTAGCAATAGAATTTGCTAAAAAATATAATGTAATATTATTATTGAAAGGAAGTACAACAATTGTAACAGATGGAGATGAAACATATTTAGTAAAAAGAGGATGTAGCGGAATGGCAACAGCAGGAAGTGGAGATGTTTTATCTGGGATTTTAGTTGGGATATTAGGATATAATGAGCCAAGTAACAAAATTGTAGCTGCAGGAGCATATTTAGCAGGAGTATCCGGAGAGTTGGCACAACAAAAATATACAGATATTAGCATGAAGGCATCTGATACCATTGAAATGATTCCAGAAGTAATAAAAATGATAAGAAGTAATGAAGAATTACAATAAAAAACATGGCAAAAAACAAAAAAATTCATACAAAAAAAGCTCGAAAAGATTGGAAAAATAAAGCTTGAAAAACATGGAAAAAAATACCAATAAAAATTTTTTGAAAAAATTTAAAAAAAGTGTTGACAAAGACAAAAAAGCATTGTATAATTAAAATCGTCCCAAGCGAGGGGACATAAAAAGTACATTGAAAAATAAACAATAAAATCCTTTAGAGAATAAACCGAAGCGGTAAATTTCTTTGTAAAAAGAAAA
>CALXJZ010000031.1 GCA_944388745.1 uncultured Clostridia bacterium | reverse complement strand
ATAACAGAAGATGGAAGTTTGGCAGCACATTATGAAAATACAATTTTAATTACAGAAAAAGAGCCAGAAATATTGACAATACTTTAAAAATAGTGTATACTATAATAGTTATAATGCAAAATAGCCTTATTTTGCACAAAAAAGAGAAAGAAACTTAGAAAATAGCTCTTTAAGGAGGTTGAGATAATGGCAAAAGAGGATGTTATTGAAGTAGAAGGTACTGTTGTTGAAACTTTACCAAATACAAATTTTAAAGTAGAACTTGAAAATGGACATCAAATATTGGCACATATATCAGGAAAGCTAAGGATGAATTATATCAAAATATTACCAGGAGATAAAGTAAAAGTAGAACTTTCTCCATATGATTTGACAAGAGGAAGAATTACTTGGAGAGCTAAATAGGATAAAGTTAGAAATTAACCCAAAATAATAAATAGATGAAATACAGAGGACTTTTTAAAATAAATAGACACTTAATCATAAGGGTAGGGGACATTCCTTAACCCGAGTGGATGACGAAAAGAAAGGAGTGTCCCCTGTCTTTAAAAAAGAGGAGGTGCAAAAAATGAAAGTTAGACCATCAGTTAAAAAAATGTGTGACAAATGCAAAGTAATAAAAAGAAAAGGTGTGATTAGAGTTATTTGTGAAAACCCTAAACACAAACAAAGACAAGGATAGTCTTTAAAAAAGTTCATAACACAAATTTTGGTAGCGGCTGAGAACTAAAAGTTCTAATATCAGATTTGTGTTTATATATATGTCTGGAAGTTTTAAAGAGACTGGGGTAAACACCAGTGGCATTTCACCTTTAAAAATAAAGGACAACCAAAAATTATAAAAAATCAATGGAGGTGCAAAAAAACATGGCTCGTATAGCAGGAGTTGACTTACCTAAAGAAAAAAGAGTAGAAATAGGACTTACATATATCTATGGTATAGGAGTATCAAGTTCTAGAAAAATCTTAGAAAAAGCTGGAATCAATCCAGATACTAGAGTTAAAGATTTAACAGACGAACAAGTAAATGATATCAGAAAAGTAATTGATGAATCATATACTGTTGAAGGTGATTTAAGAAGAGAAGTTGCTCTTAACATCAAAAGACTTACTGAAATTGGATGTTATAGAGGACTAAGACATAGAAAAGGTCTTCCAGTAAGAGGTCAAAGAACAAAAACTAATGCTAGAACAAGAAAAGGACCTAGAAAGTTAGTTAGCAAAAGCAAAAAAGCATAGCTAAATCGATTAAAAGCAACAATCTGCACATTTTCGTAATGTATTCCAAACCTCGATGTACATATGTACACCTTCGGCTTGTAATCCATTTCAAAAATGCACATCTTATTACTTTTAATCAATTTATCAGTAGATGATTTTAAATTTGAAGATAATAACTAAAAAACTAATAATAAATAATTAGAATTTAAAGTGAAAATTTGTGTAAGGAGGAAAGAAGCAAAATGGCTAAAAATGTAACAACAAAAAAAGTAGCTAGAAGAAATAGAAAAAACATCGAAAAAGGTGCAGCACATATTCATTCTAGTTTCAATAATACAATAGTTACAATTACAGATACACAAGGAAATGCAATTTCATGGGGAAGTGCTGGAGGATTAGGATTCAAAGGTTCTAGAAAAAGCACACCATATGCTGCTGGTCAAGTAGCAGAAACAGCTGCAAAAGCTGCTATGGAACATGGATTAAAAACAGTAGAAGTATTTGTAAAAGGACCTGGTTCAGGTAGAGAAGCTGCAATCCGTGCACTTCAAACAGCAGGTCTAGAAATAAGTGCTATAAAAGACGTAACACCAATACCACACAATGGTTGTAGACCACCAAAAAGACGTAGGGTATAGAGTTCAAAATTGACAAACTAAAACAAGGGAGAATCATTTTCTCATAAGGGTAAGGGACATTCCTTAAGCCCAAGTGGGAGAGACCAAGAGGTAAGGTGTGTCCCTTGTCAAAAAAGAGAAGAAAGGAGAAAAATATAAAATGGCAAGATATAAAGACGAACAATGTCGTATATGCCGTAGAGAAGGGCAAAAATTGTTCTTAAAAGGTGATAGATGCTACACAGATAAATGTAGTATTTCAAGAAGAAACTATGCACCAGGACAACACGGACAAAAAAGAGCAAAACTTTCTGAATACGGAACACAATTAAGAGAAAAACAAAAAACAAAAGCATATTATGGAGTTGGAGAAAAACAATTTAGAAAATATTTTGAAATGGCTTCTAATAAAAAAGGAGTAACAGGTGAAAACTTATTACAAATATTAGAAAGTAGATTAGATAATGTTGTTTATAGATTAGGTTTCGGAACATCAAGAGCACAAGCTAGACAATTTGTAAACCATGCACAATTCGAAGTAAATGGTAAGAAAGTAGATATTCCATCTTACTTAGTAAAAGCAGGAGATGTAATTACAGTAAGAGAAAACAAAAAGGATAACGCTACTATCAAAATAAATGTTGAAGAATCTAGCAAAAGACCAGTTCCAGCATGGCTTGAAAGAGATAGTGAAAAATTAAGTGGTAAAGTAATCAGATTAGCTGCTAGAGAAGACATTGATATTCCAATCGAAGAACATTTAATAGTAGAGCTTTACTCAAAATAATAGAACAAATATATAAAACATTAAACAATTTACTTAAAGAACCAAAAAAGGTTTTAAAAAGTTTGAGATGTATTCTCGAATATTAGGAGGTAAAGATGATAGAATTTGAAAAGCCAAATATTGAATGTCTAGAAGTTAATGATGCAAACAATTATGCAAAATTTGTATGCGAACCATTAGAAAGAGGTTATGGAGTAACAATAGGAAACTCTCTTAGAAGAATATTACTTTCATCACTTCCAGGATGTGCCATAACAAGCGTAAAAATAGATGGAGTTTTACATGAATTCTCTACAATACCAAATGTTGTAGAAGATGTACCAGAAATAATAGTAAACTTAAAAAATGTAAGACTAAAATTTAACGAGAATGAAGAAAAAATATTAAGAATCGATTTCAAAGGTGAGGGAGAAGTAACAGCAAGTGACATCATAACAGATGGAACAGTTGAAATCTTAAATCCTGAATTACATATAGCTACTGTTTCACAAGGTGGAATCCTAAAAATGGAAATGACAGCTGATAGAGGTAGAGGATATAACTCATCTGAAAAAAACAAAAAAGAAAATCAAGACATATCTGTACTTCCAATAGACTCAATTTACACACCAGTAAAGAAAGTTAATTATCAAGTAGAAAACACTAGAGTTGGACAAATGGTAGACTATGATAAATTAATTATTGAAGTATGGACAGATGGTAGCTTAAAAGCACATGAAGCATTAAGTTTAGCTGCAAAAGTAATGACAGGTCACTTAGAATTATTTATAGACCTATCAGAAGCTACTAAAAATACACAAGTTATGATTGAAAAAGAAGAATCTAAAAAAGAAAAAGTTTTAGAAATGTCAATAGAAGAACTAGAATTATCTGTAAGGTCATTTAACTGCTTAAAAAGAGCTGGTATTGCAACAGTAGAAGATTTAACTAACAAAACAGAAGCAGATATGATGAAAGTTAGAAATCTAGGTAAAAAATCATTTGACGAAGTAACTGCAAAACTACATTCATTAGGATTAGATTTTGCAAAAGACGAAGATTAAAGGAGGGAAATAAGTTGGCTACTAATAGAAAACTAGGAAGAACTACTGACATAAGAATGGCAATGTTAAAAACTTTAACAACAGATTTAATATTAAATGGTAAAGTTGAAACAACATTAGCAAGAGCAAAAGAAGTAAAAGCAATAGCTGATAGCATTATTTCACTTGCAATAAAAGAAAAAGATAATTTTGAAATGGTAGAAGTTAAAGTAGTAAAAGCAAAACTAGATTCAAAAGGAAATAAAGAAACAGAACTAGTAAAAAGCAAAAACGGAAAAGAATATTTAAAAGTAGTAAAAGAAGAAACTACTGAAAAAAGACAAAAAGACATGCCATCAAGATTAAATGCAAGAAGAAAAATAATGAGAAAAATAAACAAAGTTAAAGATAGCGAAGGTAATAATATAGATTTACCATCAAAATTATTTAACGAAATTGCTCCAAAATATGCTGGTAAAAATGTAGGTGGATTTACACGTATCATTAAAGCTGGTCCAAGAAGAGGAGACGGAGCAGAAATGGCGATATTACAATTAATCTAGTAAAATTATCATAAATGATGTAATAAAAATGTAATATAAATGAAAAATAAAAAATATTGACTTAATTATTGTGTTTGTATATAATATAAACATAATAATTAGGTCTTTTTTTGTGGATAGAATACTATCTAGAAAAATGGGAATAATTATAATAAAATACCAAAACAAAAGAGGGGGAAAAGAAAATAAAATGATTAAAGAAAAAATAAAAGTATTAAAACAAGGAAAGAGGACTTTAAGTAGATGGAATAATTTTAAGAAATCAAGCAAAGGAATTACCTTGATAGCCCTTGTTATAACTATCATAGTTTTGCTAATACTTGCAGGGGTAAGTATTGCAACATTAACTGGACAAAATGGGATATTAACAAGAGCACAAGATGCAAAAGAACAAACAGAAAGGACACAAATAATAGAGCAAGCAAAATTAGATATATTAAAAAAACAGACAGATAATGTAAGTGCGGAATTAGAAAAAAGTGAAATAAAAGATGTATTAGATATATATTTTAAAGAAGTACCAGACAATTTTACATCAGATACAGTATTGACAACAAAAGAAGAATATGGAAATTATGAAATAACAGTATCAGAAATATATGGAGGAAAAATAGAAGAAAAAGGATTAACAGCAACAGATATAGCAAATGCAGAAAACAAAGAAGAATTTTATGGAGCGGAAGTAAAAAACTATACAACAGCAAATGATTCAAAAGCTCATGCAGATGGTTGGAAAATCTTTTATGCAGGAACAATGGGAGAAGAAACAACACCACATATATATCTAATAGCAAGTGATTATATAGAATATCAATACATTCCGTACAGTACAAAAGATGGAAGTGTTACAACTAATAAGCCAAATCAAGGAAATAGTAGTTATCCAAGAACTGCATATTTTACAAATATATTAAAAGATTATACAGGTTCAGCAAGTATAACAGATAGTAAAATACAGGCACTAAATTATAGCTATTTTAGTCAAAATTTTACAAGTACAAATAATAACATGAAAGCAGTAGCATATATGCTGGATACAGATGCATGGATAGATTTTGCGGGGGCAAAAGCAGAATATGCAATAGGAGGACCAACGGTAGAAATGCTAATGAATTCATATAATCAAAAATATGGAGAAGATTATAGAATACCAGTAACTGGTAACACAGGATATTTTGGATATCAAAATTTGAAAACTAATGATTCACTTTATGTAATAAATTCTACAAGCAATGCAGTTTCAATGTGGATTGCCAGCCCTGGTGGTAATAATCCTGACTACTTGTTTGGTGCGAGAAATAGTGGTTTGGTAAATACCAGCCATGATTATGACTATGAGTATTCTGGGTTTCGTCCGTTAGTTTGCCTAGAATATAATGTCGAATTGCAAAAAAATACCGATGAATCAGGAGAAGTATATTACATGATAAAAAGTAATGCTTGAACTAAATACCTTTGCGTAGGCAAAATAAAAAAACTAGCATCCAAAAAGAAAAACGAAAATAAGGAGCTTGTCAAGATTGGTGTGTGAATTTTTTAAAATATTTTATATAAAGTGATGTAGTATTTAAAATGCTATATCACTTTTTATGCATTAAATATTGCATAATAATCCCATCTTTCCCATTATAATAATCCTTTCTCAAACCAATTTGCTTGAATCCAAACTTTTCATACAAATGAATAGCAGGTATATTATTTTCACTAACCTCTAAAGATAAAGAAGATAAGTTTAAATTTTTACAAAGAGAAACTAAGTTATTTAAAAGCAAATTACCAACACCTTGATTTCTCCAAGACTTTTTAACAACAATATTCATTATATCAGCAGTGTCAACAATAATTTTAATACCAGCAAAACTAATGATTTCACCATCATTGGTTTTTGCAACAATATACTTAGAATCAATACTTTCTAACTCTTCTTTTAAAATATTATAATTCCAAAAATCATCAAAATCAGAAATTAAAATATCTTTAATGCTTTCCAAATCTGATAATGACATTTCTTCTATTTTTATTTCTTTTTTCATTTTATTTTATTTTTCTCTCTTTCTTCTAATAATCTTTGAGCCTGAGGTTTCTTCAAATATAGAGGTAGAACATCTCCAATATCGATGTTTTCATTATAATGCACTAGACCTGCAAGACCAAGACTATATGAATTTAAATCATTCATACCATCATCTACAAACCTTGCATTTGAAAAATAATCTTGTATTTTATCTTTATAAATTTTAGAACCATCACCAACAAAAGCAATAGTAGTATTTTCAAAATCTTCAATACTATCTTTACAATAACTATCTAATATTGATAAAGCACCTTCTAAACTTTCAGCTTGAGGTTCAATTAGTTCTTCAAAACTTCCATCTTTATTTTCATATAAAGCAAAATAACAATTATCATTTTTGCAATCAATGATACTACAAACATAGGAATTATTTTTAACAACATTTCTTGTATTATAAGCTAAAGCTTCTAAAGAACTAATACCAATACATGGAATATCAAAACTATCATGAAAAGCCATAACAGTTGCAACACCAATTCTAATCCCAGTAAAAGAGCCAGGACCTTTATCACAAACCAATAAATCTATATCTTTTAAAGATAAATTAGATTTAGAGAAAGCATCTTCAACCATCGGCATTAAATTTTCAGAATGAGTCCTTCCAGTATTACTATCTAAATTGCAAATTAAATTTTCATCTTCTAAAATAGATACACCACAAATATCACTTGCGGTATCAATACTTAGAATTTTCATTACTATCCCTCCTTGAAACAGTCAAAATCCTTGAATTTTCATTATTATCATCTTTTTTGAATGATATATGAATAGAATTTTTAGGTAAAGCATCTTGTATAATTTCTCCCCATTCAATTAAACAAATACCTTTTTCAAAATACTCTTCACCACCAATTTCATAAAATTCAGAAGAATCTTCTAAACGGTAAACATCAAAATGAAAAATAGGGAAATCTTTATAATCATATTCATTAACAATAGTAAATGTTGGACTTGAAATTTCATCTTGCAAACCAAAATATGATAAAAAACCTTCAACAAATTTGGTTTTACCAGCACCAAGTTCTCCAGTTAAAACTACCACATCACCTTTTTTTAACTGAGAAGCCAAAGTTTTTGCAAATTCCATAGTATCAGCTTCACTATTTGAAATTATTTCAAAATTATTATTAGCTTTTAAATTATCCATAAATAGTACCTTGTAATATAAAATTTAGGTTTTTAAAAAGGTTTTACCTATAAACCAAAATCCATAATAATTATAATATAAAAAATAAAAAAATTCAATCAAAAGCCTTGATAAAATAGCAATATTGTAATATAATTGTAACGAATTTGTAATAAAACAACAAATTTAAAAGAAGGGAAGATAGAAATGTTTAAATTTGGCTTAGGGCAAGATATTGGAATCGATTTAGGTACAGCAACAGTAATTGCATATGTAAAAGGAAAAGGAATCGTATTAAGAGAACCATCAGTTGTTTCGGTAGATAACAACACAGGTGAAGTTTTAGCAGTTGGACAAGAAGCAAGAAGAATGTTAGGAAGAACACCTGGAAATATTGTTGCAACAAGACCTTTAAGAGATGGAGTAATATCAGACTATACCGTAACTGAAAAAATGTTAAAACATTTCATCAATAAAGTATGTGGAAAATTCATATTTGCACCAAGAATTATGATATGTATACCTTCACAAGTAACAGAGGTTGAAAAAAAGGCAGTAATAGATGCAGCTTCACAAGCGGGTGCAAGAAAAGTATATTTGATAGAAGAACCAATTGCAGCAGCAATAGGAGCTGGAATAGATATATCAAAGCCATGTGGAAATATGGTAGTTGATATTGGAGGAGGAACAACTGATATTGCAGTAATATCACTAGGTGGCTCAGTAGTTAGTACCTCTTTAAAAGTTGCTGGAGATAGATTTGATGAATATATAGTTAAATATATAAAGAAAAAGCACAATATAATGATAGGAGAAAGAACTGCAGAAGATTTAAAAGTAAATATTGGATGCGTATATCCTAAAATTCAAGATGCAGAAATGGATGTAAGAGGAAGAGACTTAGTTACAGGACTACCAAAAACAGTAACAATAAAATCAAGTGAAATGCTAGAAGCACTAATCGAGCCAGCAATGATGATTGTAGATGCAGTACATTCAGTATTAGAAAAAACACCACCTGAACTTGCAGCAGACATAAGTGATAAAGGAATATACATGACAGGTGGAGGCTGCTTAGTAGATGGATTAGATAAACTACTACAAGAAAAAACTGGAATAAATGTAATGATAGCACAAGATACGGTATCATGTGTAGCATTAGGAACAGGAAAAGCTTTAGATAACTTAGATGCCTTAGAAGGAAGAGGAAAATAAACAAAATGTCGTATTGGGGACGTTTCTCATGCGACATTTAATTATGTAAGGAAGGTATTTTGATGGAAAAAATAAATGATAGAAAAAAAGTTGCTTTTGTGACATTAGGTTGTAAAGTAAATCAATATGAAACAAATGCAATGATACAGCAATTTAAAAATAAAGGATATGAGATAGTAGAACATAATGAAAAGGCAGACGTATATGTGATAAACACATGTACAGTAACAAATATGTCAGACAGAAAATCAAGACAAATGATAAGAAGAATGAAAGAGCAAAATAAGAATGCAACAATAGTTGCATGTGGATGTTATGTGCAAGTTGCGCAAAAAGAAATAGAAAATATAGAAGAAATAGATATAGCAATAGGAAATAATGAAAAAAGTAAAATTGTAGAGATAGTAGAAGATTACGAGAAAAAAACTTCTGAAAAAACAGAACAAAAAAACAGTTTTGATATAATAGCACAAGATGTTATGCAACAAAAAGAATTTGTAGACTTAGGAGATGTAACATATACATCAAAAACAAGAGCGGCCATCAAAATTCAAGATGGATGTGATAGATTTTGTTCATATTGCATCATACCATATGCAAGGGGAAGAGTCAGAAGTAGAAAACCAGATAAGATTATAGAAGAAGCACAAGATATAGCAAGAGAAGGAATAAAAGAAATTGTAATAACAGGGATACATATAGCATCATACGGAAAAGACTTCAAAAGTGAATACAAACTAATCGATTTATTAGAAGAATTAAACAAAATAGAAGGAATCGAAAGAATCAGATTAGGTTCAATAGAACCATTATTGATAACTGAACAATTTGTGGAGAGACTTAAAAAACTAGATAAAATATGCCATCATTTTCACTTATCTTTACAAAGTGGATGTGACGAAACCTTAAAAAGAATGAATAGAAGATACACAACAGAACAATTTAAAAATATTGTTGATATATTAAGAAAAAATTATGATGATGTGATTTTAACAACAGATATAATAGTAGGATTCCCACAAGAAACAAAAGAAGAATTTGAAACAACACATCAATTCCTAAAAGAAATAAAATTCTATAAAATGCACATATTCAAATATTCACAAAGAAAAGGAACAAAAGCAGCACAAATGGAAGGTCAAATTGATGGAAGTATTAAAGAAAAGAGAAGTCAAAAATTAATTGCATTGTCTGACGAAAATGAAGAAGATTACAACAGGCAATACATAAATAAAGCAGTAGAAGTTCTTTGGGAAGAAGAAAAAAATGGACATTATCAAGGTCATACAAAAAACTATATATTAGCATATACAAATAATAATGTAAGTATAGATAAAAAAGTAAGTTTAGAAAATAAAATAACAAAATCTATATGTAAAGAAGCAAAAAAAGACCATATAGTAGTAGATAATAGGAATAATGTAACCAAAATGTAATTTTGTTGTAATAAATATTTAATATAAAAATTAACGAAAACACTTGATAAATTAAAAAATATATAGTATAAATAAATTAATAATTTGTGTAATAACTACAAAGGAGGAAAAAACATGGCAGATTTAGGAGAAGAAAACAAAGTATCAGGAGTTTTCGGAGGAGTAGAAATAGAAAATATAGGAAAAGAACCAGAAAATGCAGGAACAATCAGACAACCAGAAAACAACAAATTAGTAAAACAAGGATTCTGGAGCAAATTCAAAGCATTCTGGTTACAAGAAATCGACTGGAACAAAGAAATAAAAGTTGAATTAACACCATATCAACAAAAAGTTGAAGATGAAATCAACGAATTTTTACACCAAGAAATCACATGGGAAAAAGTTCATGACTTCTTATTCCAAGAAATCACATTTGGTAAAAAGAAAGAACAAGCATAATGTCTCATTGGGGACGTTTCTCATGCGACATAATTAGTCATATTAAGCATTAGATTAATTAAATAATTCTTGTAATTGTAAATTTTTAGTAAATTAATAAAAAAGTATAGCAATATTTATAAATATATGCTATACTTTTTATGTTTTGAGGGGGCAAAACATATTTTTTAGGGGGTTGAAAATATTTTTTTTAGGAGAGTGAAGTGTATGCCCCGTTCGGCACGACAAATTAGTAATACTAAAGTTTATCATATTATTTTAAGAGGAAATGATAAGCAAGATATATTCTATGATGAACAAGATTATAGAAAATTTATAAAAGAAATTAAAGAAACTAAGGAAAAATATCAATACATATTATATTCTTATTGTTTAATGCCAAATCATGTTCATATGGTACTATATGATAAAAATGAGAGTCTGTCAAAGATAATGCAAAGTTTAGAAATTTCATATTCAAAATATTTTTGTAAGAAATATGAAAAAGTAGGTCATTTGTTTCAAAATAGATTTTTAAGCAAAAAAGTTGAAACTAAAGAATATTTTATATATCTTTGCAGATATATTCATCAAAATCCTGTAAAAGCACATATTAGCACAATCAATAATTATGAATGGAGTAGTTATAAAGAGTATATAGGAAAATCAGAATTAATTGAAAAGAAAATGTTATTGAAAAAATTTGGAGAAAAAAACTTAGATGCTATAGATAATTTTGTGAATTACCATAAAACTAATTTAGAAGACGTAGCTGGAACAGATTTAGTTGAGTTTGAAATGAGAGAAAGTCTAACAGATGAGGAAGTAAGACAATATATACAAAACATAAGTAAAATAGATAATATTAATAAGATAAAGCAATTAAATAAAAAAGAAAGAAATGAAATGTTACGCAAGCTAAGGATAATACCTAAAACTTCAAGAGCACAAATTGCACGAGTTTTAGGGATAAGCAAAAAGATTGTGGAAAGAGCAATGAAAGAAGAATAAAAATGAGAAAGGAGAAGGGGCTATAATTCAATTGCGACAAAATGTCGCATGAGAAACGTCCCCAATGCGACATGGCAAAAAGTAAAACAATATTTGTGTGTAGTGAATGTGGAAATGAATCCAGTAAATGGCTTGGAAAATGTCCAGCATGTAATAGTTGGAACACATTTTATGAGCAAAAAGTAGTTGAAACAAAATCAAGTGGCAGAAATGCAAGGAATTCGGAAAAAATAAATAACAAGCCACAAACACTTAATTCATATCAAGCAAAAGAAACTATTAGAACTTCAACAGGATTTAATGAATTGGATAGAGTTCTAGGTGGAGGATTAGTTAAGGGTTCTTTAGTTCTTCTAGGTGGTGAGCCTGGAATAGGTAAATCTACTCTTATTTTACAAATTTGTGATAAAGTCAAAGGAGAAGGCAAAGTTTTATATGTTTCAGGTGAGGAGTCTGCTGAGCAAATAAAAATGAGAGCAGATAGACTTGGAATTAATAATGATGATATTCTATTTTTAGGTGAGACAGATATTGATATAGTAAATCAAGCAATAATAGATATAAATCCAAAACTTGTAATAATAGATTCTATTCAAACCATGTATTCAGAAGAAATAACTGCAGCAGCAGGAAGTGTTAGTCAGGTAAGAGAAATAACTTCACAAGTAATGAGAGTTTGTAAATCAAGAGCAATTACGACAATTATTATAGGACATGTGACAAAAGAAGGAAATATAGCAGGGCCAAGAGTTTTAGAACATATGGTGGATTGTGTTTTATATTTAGAAGGAGAAAGATATTTTACATATAGAATTTTAAGAGGTGTAAAAAATAGATTTGGTTCGACAAATGAAATAGGAATGTTTGAAATGAGAGAAGAAGGCATGTGTGAAATAACAAATCCTTCAGATATACTTATTTCTGAAAGAGAAGATAATCCCGCAGGTTCATGTATAGTATCATGTATGGAAGGTACAAGACCAATACTTGTAGAATTGCAAGCATTAACAGCTCAAACAATATATGGATATCCTAAAAGAACTGCAAATGGTATTGATTATAACAGATTAGCGTTGTTAATTGCGGTATTAGAAAAAAGAGTAGGATTACAACTAGGTTCACAAGATGTATACCTAAATGTAGTTGGAGGCTTAAGAATTAATGAACCATCAATTGACTTAGGAATTGTTTTAGTTACAGCATCAAGTTTTAAAAATGTACCAATTCCAAAAGATATGGTTATAATGGGAGAAGTAGGACTAACTGGAGAAATTAGAAGAATTAATACAATTGAAAAAAGGCTTAAAGAAGCGGAAAAACTAGGATTTAAAACTTGTATAATACCAGAAACTAACAAAAGGGACTTGAAAGATAAGTTTAAATTAGATATAATATGTGTCAGAAACATAAATGAAGCTATGAAGAAGGCTGGATTATAATAATTAAAGTCTAGAATGAAAAGGTGAAGAATTTTGAGAAAAGGTAAAGAAGATAACATTACAGAAATTCTAAAATTAATAGCTCCAGGAACACCTATAAGAGATGGACTAGAAAACATATTAAGAGCAAAAACAGGAGCATTGCTACTAATCACAGACAATGAAGATGTGCTAAAAGAAGTAGTAGATGGAGGATTTATAATAAACGAAGAATACAGTTCATCTAAATTATATGAATTAGCAAAAATGGATGGAGCAATAGTATTAAGTGGAGATTTGAAAAAAATATTATATGCAAATACACAATTAATACCATCACATGAAATACCAACATTAGAAACGGGTACAAGACATAGAACAGCAGAAAGAACAGCAAAACAAACAGGAGAGTTAGTAATTAGTATTTCGCAAAGAAGAAGTATAATAACAGTATTTAAAGGAAATGATAGATATATATTAGAAGATACAGATGTAGTATTAAATAAAGCAAATCAAGCAATACAAACATTAGAAAGATATAAAAAGGTATTTGATAATAAATTAAATTTATTAAATGAATATGAATTTAATGATATAGTAACACTTCAAAATGTGATAGTTGCAATACAAAGAGCTGAAATGGTAATGAGAATTGTCGAAGAAATACAAAGACAAATCTATGAATTAGGAAATGATGGAAGACTTGTTAGCATGCAACTTGAAGAATTGATAGGTGGACTAGAAAAAGAAGAAATACTAATAATCAAAGATTACATAGTACCACATGGAAGAAAAAAACAAACACCAGAAAAAGTAATAGAAGAATTAGAAAAATTACCTTATGAAGATTTAGCAAAAGACGCAGTAATAGCAAAATTATTAGGATATGAAACATTTGATAATTATGATGAAGTAGCAGTATATACAAAAGGTTATAGGATTTTAAGCAAAATACCAAGAATGCCATCAAATATAGTAGAAAATTTAGTAGGTTCTTTCAAATCCTTCCAACATATCTTAGCAGCAGATATAGAAAGTTTAGATGATGTTGATGGAATTGGTGAAGTAAGAGCAAGAACAATAAAACAGTCTTTAAAAAGGATGCAAGAACAATTTATATTTGATAACTTAATTTAAAAAATAAAAAAGAAAGCTTATAAAAACGAGTAAATAAAAAGAAAACGAAAGGAAAGATAAAAAGATGAATAAATTAAAAAATATTTTATGGATTATAGCATTAATTTTAGTAATAGCATTAGTAGCAGGAGTTGGATATGGATATTATAGAAATGCAACAATGGAAGTAACAAACCCAGTAGCAACAATGGAAATAGAAAATTATGGAACAGTAAAAATAGAATTATATCCAGATTTAGCACCAGAAACAGTTGCAAACTTTATAACACTTGCAAATAGAGGATTCTATGATGGATTAACCTTCCATAGAGTAGTAAAAGACTTCATGATACAAGGAGGAGACCCAGAAGGAACAGGACAAGGTTCAGCTAAAATATCAGACTTAAAAGATGGTGGAGAAGATACAGCATACTCAATAAAAGGTGAATTTGTAGCAAATGGAGTAAACAACACTTTAAAATTTGAAGAGGGAGTAATAGGAATGGCAAGAAATGACTATACATCATACTCATCAACACTAACAGAAGAATCATATAACTCTGGAAGCTCACAATTCTTTATAATGACAGCAGATAACACATCATTAAACGGATATTATACATCATTTGGAAAAGTAATAGAAGGAATGGATGTAATACATAATATAGAAAATGTAGAAGTAAAAATAGCAGATGATAGTGAAGAAACAGGAAACACTGAAGTAAGTACACCAGTAAATCCAGTAACAATAACATCAATAAAAGTAGAAACAAATGGAGTAGACTATGGATTACCAGAAACATTAACACCATTTGACTACATGAGCTGGATGTATCAACAATATGGATTAGACCCAAGCACATTAACAGAATAGGGATTAGGGGACGGTCCTAAAAATCCCTGATAATTTTACCGGAAATTTTAGGTTAATTGTAAAAGTAAAATATAGTTTGTAAAATTAACGTCAAGTGTAAGATTAATGGCTAAAAATCAAGACTTT
>CALXJZ010000030.1 GCA_944388745.1 uncultured Clostridia bacterium | reverse complement strand
GGATGTGTTAATCTTGCAGCAGATTGAGCTTCAACTTCAAATCTTTTGATAAACTCTTCATCTGTTGTAAATTCATCCCTTAATATTTTTACTGCTACATCTCTTTTTAGAATTTTATCAGTTGCTCTATAAACTGTTGCCATTCCACCATTGCCTATTTTTTCAATCATTTCATAACGATTACCTAATAGTTTACCTTCTAAATTCATAATTTCTCTCTCCTTAAATTCTGTTTACTTTTGCATGCATTTTCTCATATGTTTTTTATTACAATTACTGTTATATTGTCATATCCGCCATTTTCATTAGCTAACTTAACTAACTCTTTTGGTGCTTGTTCTATATCTTTTTTTGCCTCTCTAAAAATATCTTCTTGTGATACTAGATTTGTTAATCCATCTGAATTTATTATTAAAATGTCATCTTTCAAAAATCCTTTTACCATAACATCTGGCTCTACAAATGCATTACATCCTAATGCTTTCATAAGCATATTTTTTTGTGGATGATGTACTGCTTCTTCTTGTGTTATCGTTCCGTCTTTTACTAATTTTTGTACATAACTATGGTCTTGTGTTAATTTTCTCATAAATTCTTTTCTTATTCTATATATTCTACTGTCTCCAATATGTCCAATGAATACTTTATTATTATATATTAAGCAAATTTCTAAAGTAGTACCCATGCCTTCTAATTCCTTGCTTTCCTTTGATTTTTCGTATACTACCATATTTGCATATTCCATACTACTTCCTACTAATTGTATTATGCTGTCTTTGTCTTTTTCTATTTCTTTAAAATTGTTTTCTATATAGCTTTTGGCTGATTGTATAGCTAATTTACTTGCTATTTCTCCTCCATTGTATCCGCCCATTCCGTCTGCTAACATGTATAGCTGTACTTCGTCTAATGAGTCTGATATGTAGTAATAGTCTTGGTTTATTTCTCTTACTTTTCCAATATCTGACTTGGCATATGCTTTTATCATTTTCTCACCTCTTTTTATGCCTTGTTCTCATTTTATTCATTATTTTATTTTATATCACAACTTAATAGATTTTGCAATGTTTTTTAAATTTTATTTCAAGATTCATTATACAATATATATATAAATATATCATTTGCTATAACTAAGTATATTGACTAAGCAAAAAAACACTTGTATAATAGATATATCAACAAATTAGGAGATTTTGATATGAACACAAACCATTTAGAAAAATTAGAATATGATAAAATATTAGAAAATTTAAGTAATTATTGTACAACAGAACATGGGAAGAATTTAGTTAAAGAGTTATTACCTAGTAATGAAAAATTACAAGTTACTTCTTTATTACAAGAAACACTTGAAGGAATAAACTTATCAAGGCGTAATTCTTTTCCATCTTTTTATGATGCATCTGATATTACTGTTTCACTAAAACAACTTGAAAGTGGACAAAATTTAAACACAAAATCACTTTTAAATTTAGCAAATATTTTAAAAAATGCTGAGGAGTTGAAAGCATATTTTAATAAAGATTTTATTACTGAAGATTCTTTTCCAATTCTTTCAGATTTATTTAATATGCTTTATTCAAATAATTCAATTTCCTCTAAAATATTTTCTTGTATATTAGAAGAAGATGTTATTGATGATAGAGCATCTAAAGAATTGTATTCTATTAGAAGAAAGAAAAAGAATTTGGAGCAAGATATTAGAAATAAATTAAATGATATGATACATTCTTCTTCATATAGTAAATACATTCAAGAACCTATTATTACAATACGTAATGAACGTTTTGTAATACCAGTAAAAGAAGAATATCGTTCTTCAGTTAAAGGTTTAATACATGATGTTTCAAATGCAGGCTCAACTGTTTTTATTGAACCATTATCAGTGTTTGAGATGAATAATGAAATACATGAATTACTAAATATTGAAAATATTGAGATAGAAAGAATATTATTTGAATTAAGCCAATTATTTGTACCTATTATATCTCAACTAAAAGATGATGTAGATATTATTGGAAAACTTGACTTTATATTTGCAAAAGCCAAATTCGCAAAATCAATAAATGCAATTATTCCTAAAGTTTCAGATAAAAAAGAAATTGATTTAAAAAATGCAAGACATCCTTTAATTTCTAAAGATACAGTCGTTCCTATCACTTTATCTTTAGGAAAAGATTTTTCTACTTTATTAATTACAGGTCCAAATACTGGTGGAAAAACTGTTACATTAAAAACTGTTGGACTTTTGACTTGTATGGCTTGTTCAGGTCTTGCAATACCATGTGATGAAAATTCTTCAATATATGTATTTGACAATGTTTTTGCAGATATTGGTGATGACCAAGATATTACAAGTTCTCTTAGTACCTTTTCATCTCATATGACAAATATTGTTGATATATTAAAGAATTTAACATCTGAATCTTTAATTTTATTAGATGAACTAGGCTCAGGAACAGACCCATTAGAAGGTGCAAATCTTGCAATAAGTATTTTAGAGCATATTAAAGAAATTGGTTCTTTAACTATCTCTACTACTCATTATCCAGAACTTAAAAAATATGCTTTAGCAACAGATGGTTTTGAAAATGCTTCTGTTGAGTTTTATGTTTCAACATTAACTCCTACATATAGATTGTTAGTTGGTATTCCTGGAAAAAGTAATGCTTTTGAGATTAGTAAAAAGTTAGGTTTAGATGAAAAGATTATTGACAATGCTAAAAGTCATCTTTCTTCTAAAGAAATTGCTTTTGAAGATTTGTTGAAAAGTATTTATGATGATAAGGCTTTAATTGAAAAGGAAAAAGAGGATATAACTAAGGAATTGAATCAAATTTCAATACTTCGTAAATCTTTGGAAAGAGATAATCAATCTTTGAAGAATAAAGAAGAAGAGTTGATTAATAACGCTAAAGTTAAGGCTAGAAATATTTTGTTAGATGCCAAAGAAGATGCAAATGAGATTATAAAAGAAATGAATAGTTTGGCAAAGGAAAATAAGTTATCTAATAATGCTGAATTATCTAATTTGAGAAATGTTTTAAATTCTAAAATCAAGGATATTAAGATATATGGTGATAATGGGAATTCGTCTGAAAATGATTCTTCTAAAAATGCTTCTATGTTAAAGCCTGAAGATATCTATGTAAATATGAAGGTTTTTGTTAAGACTTTAAAACAACCTGGTATTGTAGTTTCTCGTGTTTCTAAGTCAAATGAAGTTCAAGTTCAAATTGGAAATATGAAAACTAATGTAAATATTAAATATCTTGATAAATTGGATAATTCGAAATTAAATAATTCTAAATTAGATAAAAATAGTTCTAATAAAACTATTTCTACTTTGAATAAAAATACTTCTAGCTCTTATGGTTATGCTGATATTTCAAAAACTAAAAATGCTAAATCTGAAATTAATGTTATTGGATATAATGTTGATGAAGCAATATTTGTTATTGATAAATTCTTAGATGACTGTTCTTTAGCAAAATTGCAAACTGTCAGAATTGTTCATGGTAAGGGTACTGGTAAATTGAGAAATGGTATTCACAAATTTTTAAAGACTAACCCACATGTAAAGTCTTTCCGCCTTGGCTCTTTTGGCGAAGGAGAAATGGGTGTTACTGTTGTTGAATTAAAATAATATTTTTTTGATGATTTATATTAGAATTGTTTGAATTTTTGAAAACCTATTACTTTTATTTTAATTATATTTTATTGTTTTAAGGTATAGGTTTTCTTTTATTTGCTTTTAACTGTAAATAATAAATTTGGTCACTATGTCTATATAGTATTTTTTCATCTTCTTCAAATCTTTTTTCAAATTCTTTGTTTTTTTCGTCTTGTCCTGTGACTACATCTAATAATATTTGCAATTTCTCTCCATGTTCTACTTCGATTTTTGCAACTGTTCTGCTTAAGTTTCTTTGTTCTTCTTTTATTTCTTTAATTTCATTTTTCATATTATTCATGTCATTAGATAGTTTTTGTAATATGACATCTCTTTCTTTCATGTCATCAGATAGTTTTTGTAATATGACATCCCTTTCTTTCATGTCATTTTTTACGTTATTCATGTCATTTTTTACATTTTTCATGTCATTAGCCATATTTATTAATAATTCATCTCTTTCTTTATCTGTCATAGATTTTTCCTCCTTTCTTGTAAAATTTAATATTTCATTTCCTTTATAATCAATTGCATTTACATTATACTTATTTGTATAAATTGTGTCAATAGATAAATATTGTCAAAAAATAAAAAATTCTAGCTAAATCTCATTTTAACTAGAATTTATACCATAAAAGCTTACTTTTTTAATTATACAAATTTTTCTACTACTAAAACAGTCCTTCCACTTCTTGTAGTACCATCAATCTGCTTAATAACAAATCTGCCTTTTCCTCTGACAGTAATTTTGTCTCCTACTTTTATACTTTTAGATGGCTTTGTTTCATTTTGTCCATTAACAAAAACTCTTTCCTGTTTAATTACTTCTAATGCTTTATTTCTTGAAGTTCTAATTAAATCTGAAACAATGTTATCCATTCTAAGTGATGGTACTATTATTTTAACTTCTTCAACTCTTGCTTCTTGTACTTCAAGTTCTGATATTTCTTTTTCTATTATCTTTGCATTATTAAATCTAGTTAGACTAGGTAGTTGTTCTAATAGTATTTTTGAAAAATCTGCTAAAGTAATTATTTCAGCTCCCTCATTTGAAACTATTATATCTCCTACTTTTTCTCTTTTTAATCCTAATTTAACTATTCCACCTAAATAGTTTCTATGTGTATATTTTCCTTTTTCTTCATCTGGCAATATTATTTTTACTACCTTTAAAATTTTATTATAGTTTTTTTGTAGCATTTCTTCATTATATTTTTCTGGATATATTATAGCTATTTTTCTTTCAGCATCTTCATACCCACCATATAGTTTATAATTATCAAATTTAATTTTTCTAAAAAAATTTTCTACAAGAGCTACTTGATACATGTCTAAAAAATATGAATATTCTATTTTTTGTTTACTTTTAGAAAATTCCACTTTGTCTAGTATTTGTGATAAACACATTTTATCATCTTGTTTTTTGTATTCTTTTAAAATTTGTTGTTTGTCCATCTTTCCTCCTTATAAAATCATCTATAATTGTTTCTTCGTCTATCTTATATCTTTTTTCTAACTCTTCTACACTACCATGTTCAATAAACTTATCTGGATATGCATAATTTTTTAAATTCATTCCTTCTAGTCTTTCTTCTACAATCAGTTCTTTTATTGCTGTTGATAAGCCATTTATAATAGTTCCATCTTCAATTGTGATTACATTTTTAGTTTTTAATATTGAAGATTTAATTGTTTCCTTATCTAATGGTTTTAAAAATCTTGTATTTATAACTTCTACTGAAACTTGTCCACTTTCAAATTCATGTTTTTCTATTTCATTTGCTATTTTTGTTGCTTTTGCAACAGTCTTCCCTATTGCAATAATTGTTAAATCTTTTCCTTCCTGAATTATCTCAGCTTTTCCTAATTCTATTTTTTTATGATATTCAAATTTGTATTTTTCTTCTCCTCCTCTAGGATACCTAATTACGGCAGGTTTATTCAATTTTATTGCAAATTCTAACATATCTTCAAGTTCTTTAAAATCCTTTGGTGACATTATATTTAAATTAGGAACTAATCTAAAAAATGCCATGTCTAATAATCCTTGGTGAGTTTCTCCATCTGCCCCTACACATCCTGCTCTATCTACACACATTACAACTGGTAAATTTTGAATTGCTATATCATGTATTACTTGATCATATGCTCTTTGATAAAATGATGAATAAATTGGAACTACTGGTATAATACCTGCTTTTGCCATTCCAGCAGCTAAGCCTAAAGCGTGTTGCTCTGCAATTCCAATATCAAAAAATCTATCTGGAAATTCTTTTGCAAATCTTGCTAAGCCTGTTCCATCTTTCATAGATGCTGTAATTGCAACAATTTTATCATTTTCTTCTGCTAATGCTACTAATTTATCTCCAAATGCTTTTGAATAGTCTTTACTTTTTTCTTTTTTACTTTTACCTGTTTCAATATCAAAAGGACCTGTTGCGTGAAACTTGTCTGGGTTTTCTTCTGCTATTTTATAGCCTTTTCCTTTTTTAGTTAATACATGTAATAAAACTGGACCTTCTAGCTCTTTTGTGATTTTTAGCATTCTTTCTATCTCTTCTTCATTATGCCCATCTACTGGTCCTAGATATCTAAATCCTATATCTTCAAAGAACATTTTTGGAATAACCAATTGTTTTATACTTCTTTTAATTCTTTGAACTATTTTTACAAATGGCTTACCTATAACAGGGATTTTCAAAATCGCCTTTTTAGCAGACACACTAGGCCTTGTATAGCTTTTCTTTGTTCTTAGCTTACTTAACATCATACTTAGGCCACCAATGTTTTTAGAAATACTCATCTCATTGTCGTTTAATATAACTGTTAAGCTAGTTTGGCTATATCCAGCATCATTTAATGCTTCAAGTGCCATTCCGCCTGTTAATGCACCATCACCAATAACTGCAATAACATGATTTTTCTTACCTTCTATATCTCTTGCTCTTGCCATACCTAATGCTGCAGAAATAGATGTACTACTATGTCCAGTATTAAAACAATCTGTTTCAGATTCTTTAGTTTTTGGAAAACCTGCTATTCCATCTAATTTTCTTAGTGTTTTCATTTGCTCTTTTCTTCCAGTTAAAATCTTATGCACATAGGTTTGATGTCCTACATCCCATACTATTTTATCTTCTGGTAAATCAAACACACTATGTAGTGCGATTGTTAATTCAACCACGCCCAAATTAGAGGCTAAATGTCCTCCATTTTCTGATACTATTTCTAATATATATTTTCTTAAATCATCTGCTAATTCTTTTTTCTCTGCTATTGTTAATTTTTTTACATCTTCAGATGAATTTACTTTCTCTAACATTTTTATCACCTTTGCCGGGATTAGGGGACGGTCCTCTAAATCCCTGTTTTTAGGGATTTAGGGACAGACCTTCAATCCAATTTCTTAATTCTCTTATATAGTGGCTATATTTTATCATAATTTTTATCTATTGTAAAATAAAAATTAGGGATTTAGAGGACCGTCCCTAAATCCCTGCAACTATCTCGCCGTCTTTTACTCCTATTTTTGTTGTTTTGTTTTTCTTCAAGTTTCCATCTAGGATTTCTTCTGCAAGTTTGTCTTCTAACATGTTTTGTATTGTTCTTCTTAGTGGTCTTGCTCCAAAGGCTTTGTCTATTCCCTTGCTTGCAATTAATTCTTTTACTTCTGGCTCGATTTCTATTTTGATTTTTTGTGCTTGCAATCTGTTTTGTACTTCTTTTAACATTAAATCTATTATTTGACTTATTTCTTCGTCTGTTAGTTTATGGAATACTATTATTTCATCAATACGGTTTATGAATTCTGGTCTTAATTCTCTTTTTAATTCTTCCATTACTGCTTTTTTAGTTTCTTCATATTCTTTGTTTTGTTTTTCTAGTTTTGCTTTTTCTCCAGCATTTTTACTTGATTCTTTTCCATCTAAATTTTTTATAACAGCCTCCTGACTAAATCCTAATGATTTTTTATCTGTTATTAATCTTGCCCCTATATTTGATGTCATGATTATTACTGTGTTCTTAAAGTTGACTGTTCTTCCTTGGCTATCTGTTAGACGTCCATCTTCTAGTATTTGTAATAACATATTCATAACATCTGGATGTGCTTTTTCGATTTCGTCAAATAATATTACTGAATATGGTTTTCTTCTTATTTTCTCTGTTAATTGCCCACCTTCATCAAATCCTACATATCCTGGAGGTGAACCTATTAATTTTGATACTGAATGTGACTCCATATATTCAGACATGTCGATTCTTATTAATGCATTTTCATCTCCAAATAGTGTTTCTGCTAATGCTTTTGATAATTCTGTTTTACCTACACCAGTTGGTCCTAAGAATAGGAATGAACCTATTGGTCTTTTTGGGTCTTTTAGTCCAACTCTTCCTCTTCTTATTGCTTTTGCTACTGCTTCAACAGCTTCATTTTGTCCAATTACTCTTGCGTGTAAGTTCTTTTCTAGATTTTTTAATTTTTCATTTTCATCTTCTGTTATTTTTTTTGCTGGAATTCCTGTCCAACTTGCTATTACTTCTGCTATATTTTCTTCTGTTATGTTTGTAACAGATTTATTATTTTTATTTTTCCATTTCTTTTGTTCTTTTTCGTATTTGTCCTTTAATTCTTTTTCTTTATCTCTTAAGTCTGCTGCTTTTTCAAATTTTTGTGTACGTACTGCTTCTTCTTTATCTTTTTGCATTTCTTCAATTTTCTCTTCTAATTCTTTTAAACTATCTGGCTCTGTGTATGTTTTTAATTTTGCTCTTGATGCTGCTTCATCTATTAAATCTATTGCTTTATCTGGTAAAAATCTATCATTGATGTATCTTGTAGACATCGTAACTGCTGCTTCTATTGCTTCATCTGTGATTTTTACTCCATGATGTGCTTCATATTTGTCTCTTATACCTTTTAAGATTTTTATAGTATCTTTTTCACTTGGTTCATTTACTGTTACTGGACTAAATCTTCTTTCCAATGCTGCATCTTTTTCAATAAATTTTCTATATTCATTTAAAGTTGTAGCACCTACTAATTGGATTTCACCTCTTGCAAGTAAAGGTTTTAAAATATTTGCTGCATCTATTGCTCCTTCTGCTGCTCCTGCACCAACTATTGTGTGAATTTCATCTATGAATAGTATTACATCTCCTGCTTTTTTAACTTCTTGTAATGCTTTTTTTATTCTTTCTTCAAAGTCTCCTCTATATTTAGCTCCTGCTACCATTCCTGAAATATCTACACTTACAACTCTTTTATCTTTTAATATCTCTGGCACATCTCCTGCTACTATTTTTTGTGCTAATCCTTCAACAACTGCTGTTTTACCAACACCCGGTTCACCAATTAAACATGGATTATTTTTTGTTCTTCTTGATAGAATTTGTATAACCCTTTCTATCTCTTCTTTTCTTCCTATAATTGGGTCTAATTTTCCTTCTCTTGCTTTTTTAGTTAAGTCTTCTCCAAATTGGTTTAATGTAGTTGTTTTGTTGTAGCTTCCTTTTTTGATATCTGCCTCATTTTTGTTGTCCTCACCAATAAAGTCTTCGCCTTCATTTATAACTTTTACTATTTCATTATATAGTTTTGGTATGCTAACATTTAATTCTAATAAAATACGTGCTGCAATGCTGTCACCTTCTCTTAGAATACCAATTAACATATGCTCTGTTCCTATATAGTTATATCCTAGTTTTCTTGCTTCTATAAATGCACTTTCAATTACTCTTTTTGTTCTAGGTGTAAATCCTAATGTTCCTTCTATTGGTTGTTCTTGACCTACTAATTCTACGATTTTATCTATAATATTTTCTGGTGTTACTTCTTGGTTTTCTAAAACTTTTGAAGCTACTCCACTTCCTTCTTTTGCTAGACCATATAATATATGTTCTGTTCCTATATAGTTATGTCCTAACTCAATTGCTACTTCGTTTGCAATTTCTATTGCTTTTTTAGCTCTATTTGTAAATTTGTATGTCATAATTTTCAACTCCTTTCAAAATGTCCCATTGGGGACGTTTCTCTTGCGACATTTGTCCTTTTAGGGACGTTTCCAAATGAGACATTTTGTCTCATTTTGGTCACATCTTTGTTTTTATATTTATTTTTATTTTGTTCTAATTTGATTTTTATGTTAAATTGCAGTATAATTATTTTATACCTTATGGTTTTGTAACTTGATGTTAGTCCAAGTTTATTGGACTGTTTCCACAACTTATAGTTGTGTACCTTATGAGGAGGTAATTGTATGTTACAAGCTGGTTTTATTCTTCTTTTAGCTGCTTTAGGATTTATTGTAACAAGAACTCTTTCATTTGATGCTTTTTTTATCATAATTACAATAGGTCTAGCTACATCTGGTATTTGTCAGGCGATTTCAAAACTCAAGGATAAACCTACTGATAAGAATGGCAACGATGACAAAAAAGAATAACACCCAAGCCTCCTTGTGAGGCTATTTTTTTTCATTCAAAATCTGTTTGATAACCTCAGCCCTTTTCACATCTCTTTCATAAGAATCATACTGTTCACCTAAATACTTTTGTAAATTTGCTGGTTTAGTATACAAATATAATTTTTGAACTTGTAAATCAGTAATTTCATCTAAAATACCTAAATCAACACCAAGTTTAATATCTGAAAGTAATTCCCTTGTTTCTTCTGAAGATATCTTTCTACAATTACTTAAAATTCCAAAACTTCTATAAATCATATCTTCGAACTCAATTTTATCATCTGCTAACATTTTTCTAGCTTTTCTTTCTTGTTCAATAATTTTCTCAGAAATTACTTTTACTCTTTCAATAATTTCCTTTTCAGTAATACTTAATGTTTGTCTATTAGAAATTTGATACATATCTCCGGTGCTTTTAGAATTTTCACCATATATACCTCTTATGCTTATTCCAAAATTACTAACTGCATTTAAAATTTTTGCAGTATTTCCAGTATGCTCTAAAGCTGGAAGATGTAACATCACACTTGCTCTTAATCCTGTTCCAACATTTGTTGGACATGCTGTTAGATATCCATATTTCTTATTTATTGCATATCCTAAAGTTTCATTAATTTTTTCATCTAGTTCAATAGCTAATTTTAATGTGTTTTCTAGGTCTAGTCCACAATTAAATACTTGTATTCTTAAATGGTCCTCTTCACCTATCATTATACAGATGTTTTCCTCATCATTTATCAATATACTTCCTGTTTCATTTTTATTTAAAGCAAATTCTGGACTTATAAGATTTTTTTCAACTAAACTCATTTTTGTTATATCATCCATATCTTTTAGTTTGAAAAATTTAAGTCCATATCCTATTCCATATAGATTGTCTTTTATTTTATTTTCTAATGCTTCCCTTTCTTGTTTTGTTTTTAGATTGAAAGGAAATCCTGCTATATTTCTTGCAAATCTAATTCGTGTACTTTTTGCTACATCACTATTTTCACTACTTTGTAAATACCAATTCATGTTTTACCACCTTTCTTCATTCTATGCAAAGGGTGCTAATTAGGACAGCTCCAAATTGCACTTTGACCTGTCCCTTTTGCACAATTTAGTGCAAATCGGGGCCGTCCCCATTGCACTTTTTGATTTCGTCTCTTATTTTTGCTGCATCCTCATATCTTTCTTCTTTTATTGCTAATTTTAATTGTTCTTGTAATTGCTCTAATTTTGCCTTTTTATCATTATCTTTGCTATTATTCGTACTTTCTACTTTGCTATTATCTGCATTATTCATATTGTTTGAACTATTCTTTTCTTTACTTTCAGATTGTTTTAATTTTTCGTCGATTTTATTATCTATAATTTTTCCAATTCTTCCTACATGTTGATTTGAACCTTGTATTTTTTTGATTATTGGGTCTAATTTTGCTTCAAATACATCATAGCAATTACCACATCCTAATTTTCCTGTATTTACAATATCATCAAATGTATATCCACAATTATCACAAGTTAATGTTTTAACTTCATTTAATAGTGGCATCCATTCTGGTTTTGCAAATTCCTCCATGAAGTCACCAAAGAAATTAGAAAAATCCATAGGTATGCTAAAGTCCATATGACCAATTCCTAATTTTTGACTACATTCCTCACATAAATTAAGTTCTCTTACTTTTCCATTGATATTCTCTGAATATCTTACATTTGCTTCTCTTTTTCCACAGTTATCACATAACATTTTAATCTCCTCCTTTTTTAAGAGGATTTGGGGACGTGTCACTTTTCCTCTTTTGAGGATTTTTGGGGCCGTCCCCAAATCCCTATTCCAAATTAATTAACATATTTTTAAATATTCTTGCTCTTACTTCGTCTTTTATGTCTTTTGTTAGTTGCAATACATTATCACTTGTTGCAACTTTAAGTAGTTTTGCTTCTTTTGGGTCTATTACACCATATGAAAGAAAGTCACTAATTAGTATATCTACTTCGTTTGATGTTATTTCTTTTCCAATGTTTTTAATGATATACATTAGATAGTCTGATTTACTATTAGTTGCCTTTTTTATTTTTATGTGTCCTCCACCACCTCTTTTGCTTTCAACATAGTATCCTTGTGATGGCTTGAATCTTGTTGCTATTACATAATTTATTTGTGATGGTACACAATTAAAGTGTTCTGCTAATTCGTTTCTTTGTATTTCTATTTCTTCATTGTCATCAAATAAATCTTTTATGAATTCTTCTATTAAATCTGACATTCTCATCTTTTTTCGCCTCCAATATATTGTGTTTATCTATTTTCAAATATATATCATATATCCTTTTGTTGACTTTGACTTTCTTTGACCTATAATATATATTATACTCACTTTTAAAATATTTTCAAGTGCTTTTTAAAACGTTTTTTGACCTTTTCTGACCTTTTGTTGTACTTTTACTATGTTAAATCTATCTTTATCTTATTTTTTCTCGTTTTTTCTCTTTATTTCATGTTGTTTTTTCTGTTTTTCTTCTTCCTTATCTTTATTTGTTTTTGTTATATTTTCTAATTTTTTTGCCTTATCTTTTTGCTCTGGTAATGTTATCCATGCAAAATATGATGATATGAATTCCCCATATTTTGTTGCGTCTTCTCCTACTTCTACTTCCTTAGAATGTGTTTCGTCTTTATGATTTAGTTGATTAACATTATTAATATCTTTGTTATTATTATCTTTTTTCAATATTATCTCTCCTCTTACAAAACTAGAATTTAAAATGTTTTACATCAATTAAATACAAATTGTTTGATGTAAAAAGTAAATATCTATTTTTGTTATTCTCATTTATATTGTTTTTTATACATATAATAAATAAAAAAGTTGAGAAAAGAAAATTTTTCAATCTCAACCTTTATCTAAAATTTAATTTCAAATGAAGTTTAATAATTCCAATATTTTAATTATTTTTCAACTTTAAGCTCCTGTTATTATGAAATATAATAATCTTGCAACTACAATTGCTCCTAATGTTGCAGCTATTGTAATTAAAACTGTTGCTGGCATGCTTAATCTTTTTGTTTCTACTTCTTCTTTGTTTACATTTTTATCTTCAATATTTTTTTCTTCTACTTTTTTTACTTCTTCTTCCACTATGTTTTCCTCCTTTGTTTATTATAAAATTTCTAATTTTTTCTCGTTTTCAATTATAGTCATTATTATCTGTACTGTTTTTTCTAAATTATCATTTTTTAATACATAGTCATATAAGCCAATTCTTGATTCTTCATAATCAAAACGATTTAGTCTTAGTATTACTTCTTGTGGACTTGGCTTATCAATTCTGTTTTCAAGTCTTCTTTTTAATTCTTCTTTAGGTACTCTAAGATATATCGTTACTATTTTTGTATCTCCTTCTAATAATTCTTTTAAATGTTCTGTTCCATTAACATCTATATCTTTAACTATGATTTTTCCACCTTTAATTTTTTCGTTTAGCAGTTTTCTTGATGTACCATAATAGCAATTATGATGAATATCATATTCATAAAATTCGCCATTTTCTATCATTTCTTCAAATTCTTCTTTTTCTACAAAATGGTATGTACCTCCTTCAACGTCTCCTTCTCTCATTGGTCTTGAAGTATATGAAGGAAGTGATTCTACATCTTTCATTCTTTTTATTAGTTCTTTTTTTATTGTGTCTTTTCCTGCTCCTGATACTCCAGATAAAATTACTAACATATTGTTACCTTTCCTTCCCCTTTTAGAATTTAAAAATTATTCTTCATCATCTTGATTATTATCTTCTATAATTGTTACTTTTCCTTCTGCAATTTCATTTGCAGCTAAAGTAACAGGTGAATCTTCTTTAACATATGTTAATGGTTCAGCTCCTGCTGCAATTTGTCTAGCTCTTCTTGCTGTTGCAATTACTAATTCATATCTATTTTGTGCTTTTGTTAATAATTCTGTTACTGTTGGTTTAACAATCATTTAACTCATCTCCCATAAAATTCTAAATATATATCAAAATATTTATTCAATATTTTAATTTCTATTAACTATTAGTATTATCATCTTGTCCAGTTTTATCTATTCTATCTCCTACAGTTTCTGGTTGTACTGCTGATAAAATTATATGTCCTGAATCCATTATTAAAACTGCTCTTGTCCTTCTTCCACATGTAGCATCTATTGCTGTTTTATTATCTTTTGATTCTTGGACTAATCTCTTTATTGGCGCAGATTCTGGGCTAACTATTGCTACTATTCTATCTGAAGAAACAATGTTACCAAATCCAATATTTACTAACTGCATATAATCAATCCTTTCTACTCAATATTTTGTACTTGTTCTCTAATATTTTCTAATTCTGTTTTAATATCAATTACACCATTGGTAATTTCAAAGTTGTTAGCTTTTGATCCTATTGTATTTGTTTCTCTATTCATCTCTTGAATCATAAAATCTAATTTTTTTCCTACTGCTTCTTGAGATTCTTTTATTTGCTTTTCGAATTGAAAAATATGACTATTTAATCTGGTGACTTCTTCTTCAATTGAACATTTATCAGCATAGATTACAACTTCTTGTGCTAATCTTGACTCATCAATTTCTTTGTCTTTAATTAGATCTTTAATTCTTCCTTCTAATTTTACTACATATTCTTCAATAAGTCCAGTAGAAAGTGAAGATATTTCTGTAACTTTTTTTTGAACTTTATTTATTCTGCTTAGTAAATCTTCTGAAATTCTCTTTCCTTCTATTTCTCTCATTGACACTAAATTAGTTGTTGCATCTTCTACTGTTTTTAATAGTTCATTTCTAATTGTATCATCATCTTCTATGTTTTGAACACTTAAAACATCTGGATATTTTGTAATTTCTGTAACTTCAATATTTGATGATAAGTTTTCCTGCTCGGCTAGTTTTCTTAGTTCGTCTATATATGCTTTTGCAATTTCTGTATTTATTTTAATTTCTTTTCCTTTTATTGAATTGTTTTCAAAAGTTACAAATACGTCTATTTTTCCTCTTTTGATTTTTTTTGATATTTTTCTTTTTATATCTTCTTCTAAGTAACTTATTTGTTTTGGCATTTTTACTGAAATGTCTAAATATCTATGGTTTACACTTTTTATTTCTACTTGATATTTTCTTTCTTCAACTTCTAATTCCGATTTTCCATATCCAGTCATACTTTTTATCATTTTTTATTCCTCTTTTTCTATTTTTTTATTGTTTCTTCTTTTTTGGTTGTTTTCTTATTAGTTTTTCTTTTAGTTGGCTTTTTTTCAGCCTT